>CAMGGF010000018.1 GCA_946055445.1 uncultured Ruminococcus sp.
TCTGCGACGGGAACACATTCACCCCGCGGATTTTCAGCATATCGTCGCTTCTGCCTTTGATTTTATCCATACGCGCAAAAGTTCTGCCGCATTTGCAGGGTTCATAGGTCAGGCGCGAAATATCACGCGTGCGATAGCGTAAAAGCGGAATGCCTTCTTTGGTGAGCGTAGTAATCAACACCTCACCTGTTTCCCCTTCCGGCAACACTTCAAGCGTTTCGGGGTTGACGATTTCCGTTAAGAAAGAGTCTTCGTTAATATGTAAACCGCAGCGTTCTTCACATTCGCCGGAAACACCTGGGCCCATCAGTTCACTCATACCGTAGTTGTCCGTAGCAAATAAGCCCCACCCGTTTTCAATTTGGGTACGCATTTCGGGCGTGCAGCCTTCGGAACCGAACAAGCCCAAACGCAAATGATAGTCCGACATCGGGTATTCCAGCGTTTTTGCCGTTTCCGCCATATACAGTGCATAAGACGGCGTGGCAACCAAAGCCGTGGTCTTAAAATCGCGCATAAACATTAAGGCTTTTTCCGTATTCCCGCTGGAATTCGGAACAACCGTACAGCCGAGTTTTTCTAACCCATAGTGCAGTCCCAATGCGCCCGTAAACATACCGTAGCCGAAAGAAATCTGCACAATATCGTCTGCTGTAGCCCCTGCCGCCGCACAAAGACGCGCCATACAATCCGACCAAACATCCAAATCATGCTTTGTGTAGCCGACCACCGTCGGTTTCCCCGTTGTACCGGAAGAAGCGTGAATACGCACAATATCGCGCATTGGTACAGCAAACAAGCCAAACGGATAATTGTCGCGCAAATCCGCTTTCGTTGTCGGCGGTATGCGTCGAATATCGTCCAAAGTTTTGATTTGGTCAGGTGTAACGCCCGCGTCATCTAACTTCTTTTTGTAGAACGGAACATTGTCATAACAATATTTCACCGTATATTTCAACCGTTCCAACTGCATTTCTTCAATTTGCACGCGGGACATTGTTTCAACATCTTTTTGAAAGAACATAACCCCTATTTTCCACCTTTCCGATAAAAGCGCTGAACAGCCGCAGGAATTTACTGCGGCTGGACAGAAATCACTCTATTGAATTATAACACAATTATTCCGTTTCGACAACACCATTATAGAAGAAATCCGCAACTTCTTTTTCGGATTTTTTCTTGGTCAAGGCACTGACAACCAAACACATTGCAATGGAAACGAGCATTGCGATGCAAGCATACAAAGGCCCTTGTGCCATCAGTTTTAAAACAGCGGGTGCCTGCACGCCGCAAAGATTGAGAACTTTACTGCCGGCAGGAATAATCGCAATACAGAACCCGGACAAAATGCCCGCCCACGCGCCGTATTTGTTTAACCCTTTGTAATAGAGTGCCAATACATACGGTGCCAAGAAAGAACCGGAAATGATGCCCCAAGAATAGCTCATCATATCCAAAATCGGTGTTTTGGTGTTCGCAACGACATAAGACATAATGATAAACAAAATGCAGAATACTTTTGTTAAAAGGCCTTTTTTCTTATCCGGCATATCTTTTTTGATTTTTACCGAAACCAAATCCATACTCAGTGCACTACCTGCCGAAAGCGTAATGGAGCACAAAGTCGAAACCGAAGCAGAAAGCAACAAAACAATGATAATGCCCAAAAGCACGGTTGGCAATGCAGAATCTTTTAACATATTCGGCACAATGTAATCCGCCGCAGGCATATCCACACCGACCGTGTAGTATTTGTGGCAAAGAGAACCGATGAAGTAGCCGCCGCCCGCAATCAAGAATGCGAATACCGTCGAAATAACGATACCGCGTTTTGCTTGTTTGTCGTCTTTAATTCCGAAATATTTTTGCACCATCTGCGGCAAGCCCCAAGTGCCGAAACTTGTCATCAAAACAGTTGCCATCAACGAAACCCACTGCGAAGCATTCAGCGTCGGCAAACCGACTTCGGATTGCGCGTATTCGGCAAGGCCTTGTATACCGCCGACTTTGTCGCAACGAATGACGAAAGCCAAAAGCAGAACAACGCCGACCATCATTACAATTCCCTGCACAAAATCCGCACGCGCCTGCACAAGATAGCCGCCGAAAGTGACAAGCAAAATTGCTAAAACCGCAATGATAATTAAAAATGCTGTATCATTGATGCCGAGCAACACATCTGCAACGCTTGCAAGACCGCTGTAAACCGACGCCGAATACGGCACCAAGAACAGGAAAATGACGGCCGCCGCAAACACGCGCATTGCCGTGCTGTTATATCTTTTTTCAAAATATTCGGGCATGGTTTTCAACTTCAAACGCGCGGAAACATCACGCGTTCTGCGCGCAAGTACCAACCACGCAAGTAAAGAGCCGAACACTGCATTGCCGATGCCGGCAAGCACACCCCAAAGGCCGAAACTCAACCCGGTTTTACCTGCATACCCAACGAACATAACCGCTGAAAAATATGCCGTACCGTAAGACAGCGCTGACAGCCACGCGCCCGCATTTCTGCCGCCGACGGTGAAGTCCGCAATACTTTTGGATTTTCTGCCCGAAACAACCCCGATGATTACCAATGCCAATATGTAAATCGCAATGGTAATCCAAATGACTGTTTGTTCCATAATTCCTCCCACATACTTTTGCACTTTTATGTTATGCCGCTTTAAAACTTTTATCCGTTAAAGCATCTGTGTATAATTATACCCTCTTACACCCATACGGTCAAGAGGGCAAAAGCAACTAAATATGGAGCAATCTTTTGGCGTTATTACACAGAATTTTCTCGGTTGTATCTTCGGGCAAATCCAAAGACATAATCAGTTTTGCTTCGTTTTCCGCCGTACTCCACGGCATATCACTGCCCAAAAGTATGCGGTCGGCGCTGTGTGCGGAAATAATTTTCTTTGCGTAATCGGGCGGCATTTTCCCATAGGAAAACGCTGTATCTAAATAGACTTTGGTGCCGCAAAGTTCTTCCAGAACACGATCCCACATAAGATATCCGCCGAAATGCGCCGCCACAACAGGCGCGTCGCCGAATAAATCCAATACACGCAACAACCGTTGCGGCGTGCAGTGCACAGGTTCCGGGTACCCGATGTCCACACCCGCGTGGAATACCGTAATCAAGCCCAGTTCCGCAATTTTTTCGTAAATCGGGAACATACGCTTTTCGTCCACAAAAAAGTGCTGATAATCCGGGTGCAATTTAACGCCTTTGATTCCCGCTGCTTTCAAACGCTCCAATTCTTCGAGCGCATCAGGGCTGTCCGGGTGCACACTGCCGAACGGAATGATTGTATCGTCACCGACGAGCGAAATTGCAAAATCATTTACATTCTTTTGCTGTTTTGGGTTTGTGGCAATGTTTAAAACCACACCCAAATCCGCGCCGTTTTTTTGCAAAGCAGTTTTCAAAGAAGATATTTTCCCGTCATATTTGGGCACAACACCGCCTGAACATTTTGAAAGCGCGGGAATTGCTTTTTCGGCAACCGCATCGGGGAATGCGTGAATATGAAAATCAATGACCAATTTTGTGCACCTTATTTCCGTTTTGCCCAATCTTTCATTCTTTGCTCTTTGGACAAAATCTTTTTACGTAGACGAATATTGTGCGGCGTAATTTCGACCAATTCGTCTTCCTTAATAAACTCCATAGACTGTTCAAGGCTCAATACCGTGTGCGGTACCAAACGTAAAGCATCGTCCGAGCCCGAAGCACGGGTATTTGTCAAATGCTTTTGCTTGCAGACATTGCAAACGATATCTTCATTCTTGGCACACTCACCGACAATCATACCCTCGTACACCGGCACGCCGGGGCCGACAAATAATCTGCCGCGGTCTTGCGTGTTGAAAAGACCGTAAGCACTCGTTTCACCCGTTTCGTGCACGACAATCGAGCCGCGCTCGCGCGTTTGAATGTCGCCTTTGTACGGCTCGTATCCTGCAAACAGGTTGTTCATAATACCGTTACCGTTGGTGTCCGTCATAAACTCTGAACGATAGCCGATAAGCCCGCGCGCGGGAATGCGAAATTCCAAATGCGTCGAGCCGCCGTCACGCGTACCCATATTTTCAAGTTCGCCGCGTCTTGCCCCTATTTTTTGCATAACCGCGCCGACATATTCCTCCGGCACTTCCACAATCAGCAATTCAATCGGTTCGAGAAGTTGACCGTTTTCGGTTTTTGTAATCACCTGCGGTCGCGAAACCTGAAATTCATAGTTTTCACGGCGCATCGTTTCAATCAAAATGGAAAGATGCAGTTCGCCGCGACCCGAAACCTTAAAGCAATCTGTAGAATCGGTTTCTTCCACACGCATACTGACATTGGTTTCCACTTCTTTAAACAAACGGTCACGAATATTGCGCGAAGTCACATATTTACCGTCCTGCCCTGCAAAGGGGCTGTCATTGACCATAAAGTTCATAGAAATGGTTGGCTCGTCAATTTTTACGAACGGCAACGGCTCAATACAATCGGGCGCGCAAATTGTTTCGCCGATATTTAAATCGGTAATACCGGAAACGCAAATCAAATCACCGACAGCGGCTTCTTCCACTTCAACGCGCTTTAAACCCTCAAACTGATACAGACGGGAAATCTTCACATTTTCACGCGCGCCGTCGGTTTTGCAAAGCACAACCGCGTCATTGCGGTGAATTTTGCCGCGCTCGACGCGTCCAACGCCGATACGCCCGATATAATCGTCATAGTCAAGGCTTGAAAACAACACTTGCAACGGCGCGTCGATATCGCCCTCAGGCGATTCGATGTTTTCAAGAATAGAGTCAAATAACGGGCGCATATCCCCTTCGCGCACATCTGGGTCTAAGGAAGAATACCCGTCTTTTGCCGAAGCGTACACCACAGGGAAATCAATTTGGTCTTCATTTGCGCCGAGTTCAATAAACAAGTCTAAAACCTCGTCAACAACTTCTGCAGGGCGCGCGCCGGGACGGTCAATTTTGTTGACAACCACAATGACTTTCTTTTCGAGTGCCAACGCTTTGCGTAAAACAAAGCGGGTTTGCGGCATACACCCTTCAAACGCGTCAACAAGCAGTAAAACACCGTCTACCATCGTCAGAATACGCTCCACCTCGCCGCCGAAATCCGCGTGGCCGGGGGTGTCCACAATATTGATTTTCACATCTTTGTAATGTACCGAAGTATTTTTTGACAGAATTGTTATGCCACGCTCGCGTTCCAAATCGTTGGAGTCCATTACGCGGTCCTGTACGACTTCATTGGACCGAAAAATACCGCTTTGCTTTAACAATTCATCAACCAAGGTCGTTTTGCCGTGGTCAACGTGCGCAATAATCGCAATGTTTCGTAAATTTTCTCTGCACTTCAAGTTTTTCACCTTCACACATAATTTCACAATTTGGTATTTTACCACCATTTTCGTCAATTTACAAGCACACAAACGAACATATGCCTTTACAAATTGCGTGAATTTTTGTAAAATATTCTCAAAACACAAAATGAGGTGGCTTTTTTGTCAGAGAAACGCAGAACGATACTATGTTCGTCTTTGGAGAAGATTTTTCCCGATACGGATACGGTTGAAACGGAAATTTCAGCGTATTCCGTATTCAAAAATGAAAAAACCTCTTTTCAATTCGCCGTTGATGCGAAGCGCGGCGAAAGGGTGTCTTTTTCGGTTGTTTCCCCGATACAAGATGCTTTGCGTTTTTTCTATGTCAAAATGATACCGGCAGGTACGAACGCACCGAAAAATGCCGATGATTATTATATTGCAAAGGATAAAACCGAATACCCCGACTTGCTTTTGCCGCTTTGTGAGAATGCATTTTCGGCTGAATATGACGGAATGAATACGGTTTGGGTGGAAATACAAGCGAACACCGTTTTGCCTGTTGGGAAGCACGATATAAATATCACCGTTAGCGTTTCCGACACCGAAATACCGCTTTTTTTAACCGTGGAAGTGCTTGATGCATCTTTGCCGAAACAAGATTTGGTTTTTACAAACTGGTTTCATACGGATTGCCTGGCGGAATACTACGGTGTTCCGGTGTTTTCGGACGAATATTGGCGCATTACGGAAAACTTTTTGCACCGCGCGGCTGCATACGGTATGAACTGCGTTTTAACCCCACTGTTTACGCCGCCTCTCGACACAAAAATCGGTGGTGAACGCCCGACGGTACAGTTGGTGGATGTGACGGTGACAGGCAAAGGCAGGTATTCTTTCGGCTTTGACAATTTGGAAAAATGGCTCTCGATGTGTGACCGCTGCGGGATTGAATACTACGAAATGTCACATCTGTTTACGCAATGGGGCGCGCGGCACGCGCCGAAAATCATGGCACAAAAAGACGGCGGGACCGTGCAGATTTTCGGTTGGAAAACCCGCGCCGCAGGAAAGCCATACAAACGCTTTTTAGAGCAGTTTTCCAAAGCAATTTTAGCCTTTATTGATGAGAAAGGGATTCGTGAAAAATGCTTTTTCCAGATTTCCGATGAGACGAATAAAGGGCTGTTGCGTTCTTATAACAAAGCAAGTAAAATCGTACACAAGTATTTTACGAATGTCAGAATTATTGACGCACTTTCGGACTTTAAGTTGTATGAAAAAGGTTTGGTTGAAACGCCCATCCCTGCGAATAACCACATTGAACCTTTTATCGGTAAAGTGCCCGAACTTTGGACTTACTATTGCTGTGCACAGGGGAACAAATATGTTTCCAACCGTTTTTTTGCCATGCCCTCGGCGCGCAATCGTATTTTGGGCGCGCAACTTTACAAATTTGATGTGAAAGGTTTTTTGCATTGGGGATATAATTTTTATTTTTTGCAATACTCCAAAGGCTTAATTGACCCCTACAAAGTCACAGACGCAGGCGGCGCATTCTATTCGGGTGACAGTTTTGTTGTATACCCTGCAAAAGACGGCACGCCGTACAATTCCCTGCGGTTAAATGTGTTTTATGATGCATTTCAAGATATGCTTGCCCTAAAACTTTTGGAAAGCAAAATTGGCAAAGAACAAACGCTGGCTGTTTTAGAAAAAGACTTGGAAAAGCCGATCACCTTTTCGGAATATCCGCACGGGGCAAAATGGATTTTGGAAACGCGCGAACGCATAAACCGTGCAATTATAAACGCAAAATAAAGTTTCACCCCTAAATCCGCGGATTTAGGGGTTTGTTTTATGCAAATACAGATTAAAACAGATACCCGTCATAGCCCCAAGTGTCTATAAACGAGAATTTCACATAGGTGCGATTTTGCGGCACGGAAAGCGCACTTTCCAAAATCCTGCAAATTTCGGCGGTCAACGCCTCGCACGCATTGCGTGGGGCTGACCCGTACACACTTACCTCGCACATCGCCGTGGGCGCGGCTTGATTGCCTTTGAAATACAAATGGCAACCGTCCTCGATATTGACCATCAAATACCCTTCACTTTTCCCGGGCAACAGCGAAATTGCTTTGCCGAGTTCGGTTTTGACGGTTTCGATTTGGCTGTCGGTCACTTTTTCGGATACTTTTACATTGATAAACGGCATAACAGTTTCTCCTTTTCTTAATACAGCACCTTAGACAATATGTAGCAAATCCAAAGCGCAACCACAAAAAATCCTTCGGCGGGAATGGCGAGTTTTGTATATGGACATTTCCATCCTTTATCCACACACAAAAAGATAGTTCTGGTAACGAAAACCGTGGTTGCGAAATACAAACCGCCAACCAACGAATAGACAGGCGTGCCGAGTTTTAAAGTTAAATACAGCAAAAACGCGCCGAGCGCAAACGAAATGCCGCCGTAATACACGCGAATTTCTGTTTTGCCGGCATTGTCCACGGGTTTAACAGAAAAACTTTCGGCGTTTTTAATCGGGCTTACGATAAACACAATCGCCATACCGAAAAAATAGCCGACCAAGCCCAACACGGCAATACTTGCAGGAATATTTTGTAAAAACAGTTCTTTCATTTTGCATCCTCGTTTCTTTGGGTTGAATATTTTGTATATATCAACGCGTCCTCTTCGGGGCCGCGGTAAAAACTTTTACGCCGCCCGACAGCCGCAAAGCCGCATTTTTCATAAAGCGAAATTGCCGCTTGATTGCTTTCGCGCACTTCCAAAGACACAAACTGCGCATTTTCTCGTTCGGAAACGGATAAAAGCACAGACAACAGCAATGCACCAATCCCCTGTTTACGGTATGCAGGCAATACCGCAACATTGGTGATGTAGACTTCCCCTGCAATGTTGTTGGCGCCGATGTAACCGATCACATCACCGTCTTTGATTGCCGCAAAAAATCGCGCTGTCGGATTTTCAAGTTCTTCGCAAACACCTTGTTTCGTCCACGGGTGTGAGAAACATTCCTTTTCAATGCGGACAATTCCCTCGACCTGTTCCGCCTGCATTTTTACGATTGCATCTATGCCGAACACAAAACGAAAAACCGTAGGTAATTTTTCACAAATTGCCTTTGCGCACGCAAGGTAGACTGTTTCGTCGCCCATAAACGGGTCGGGTACGCCTAAAACCGTCAGCCGTTCTTTCGGTACATATTCCCGCAATACAGCCACGTGAGACTCGGTCATACAAATGAAGTATGCATTGTCGGTAAAATCATACGGAGTCAGCGTATGCGCACGGTGTGCGGAAATATCCGCGCCGAGCGCATTTGCCGCTTTTACGGCATTCTCCGTCGGCGGGTCCCCACAGCAGGCCGCCAAGCCCGCACTTTTCACCGTGATAAATTCCATATGCATTTTACGAAGATACAGGCGGAACAATCCCTCCGCCATCGGACTTCGGCAAGTATTGCCTGTGCAAATAAAATAAACGGATTTCATAGTTCAGCCTTTCGCATCATACCAAGTTTTGCCGATGTTCGAATCGCTTTTTAAGCGCACTTTCATTTTACAGGCGTTTTCCATTTCCTCGGAGACAATTTGCGCAGTCTTTTGCGCCTCGGCTTCGGGCGCTTCCACAATCAATTCGTCATGCACCTGCAAAATTAACTTCGCCTGCATATTTTCATCTTTTAAGCGGCGGTACACGCGAATCATCGCAATTTTAATAATATCCGCCGCTGTGCCCTGTATCGGCATATTTCGCGCAACGCGCTCACCGAAAGAGCGTAACATACCGTTCGAAGAAGCAAGTTCCGGCAAATAGCGGCGGCGTGCAAACAGCGTTTTCACATACCCGTCTTTTTTCGCCTGCTCCACAACCTCTTGCATATAGCGGTCCACGCCGGAATACAAATGCAAATAATCTTTAATATAGCGGTCAGCCTCCGCGCGCGTTACGCCGATATCCTTACTCAAAGAAAACGCACCGATACCGTATACAATACCGAAATTCACGGCTTTTGCACGACTACGCATTAAGGGTGTTACCAATTTCTCGGGCATATGAAATACCTGCGACGCGGTGACGGTGTGAATGTCGGTATCTTTGTTAAACGCATCTATCATCGCTTGGTCATTCGCAATATCGGCAAGCACACGCAGTTCAATTTGCGAATAGTCCGCGTCCACAAGCAAATTGCCGTCAGCCGCCGTAAAGAATTTACGCATTTCGCGCCCCAATTCCTGCCGCACGGGAATATTCTGCAAATTCGGTTCCGTCGAAGAAATACGCCCTGTCCGCGTTTCGGTTTGATTGAAGCAAGAATGTATGCGCCCATCCTCTGCAATGACTTTCAAAAGCCCTTCGCAATAGGTGGATTTCAGTTTCGCTAAAGTACGATATTCCAAAATACAGCCGACAATCTCGTATTCATCTGCCAAGCCTTCCAAAACCTCGGCATTGGTGGAATAGCCGGTTTTGGTTTTCTTTTTGGTGGGAATTTGCAGTTTTACAAACAGAATTTCACCGAGTTGTTTCGGGGAATTGATGTTAAACGCTTCCCCTGCCAATTCGTAAATGCGGTTTTGCAGTTCGCTGGTTTTCCCTGTCAGCATTTCATTAAAACGCTCAATGCCTGCCCTATCCACCAAAACGCCGATTTGTTCCATTGACGCAAGCACTTCGGCAAGCGGAATTTCAATCGTTTCCAACAGTGACAACTGTTCATTCTGCTCCAATCGCACCGCAAGTTTTTCACAAAGTGCCCGCAAATTCGCACAATCCGAAAGTAGTTCTTCCTCGCCTTCGGCAGTATTTGACACAGGGCAATATTCCTGCAAAAGCCGATGCAACGCATAATCTTTCGCCGACGGATTTAAAAGATAAGCCGCAAGCGTAATATCCATTTTGATGTTTTTTGCAGTTATGCCATTTTCAAGCGCAAAAGCAAATACTTCCTTTGCGGAATAGACATATTTCTCGGCGGTTTCATCAGCCAAAAGGGATATAAAGTTTGCTTTTTGCGCATCGTTTGACAAATCTGCCGCAATCACCGCTGTTTTCGTTTGAAAATAAACGGTACTTTCATTGACAAAGTAAAAATATGCTTTACCGTTTTTCAAAACGGTTGAAACCGCGTCAAAATCGCGTTTAACAGGCAGTGTTTTCTCTTGTGCCTGCTGTTTTTGCGGCTGTACGCCGTTTTGCCCCTCTAAGTTTAATTTTTCCAAGATTTTGAACATTTCAAGAGACACCAAAATGGCCGTTGCTTCTTGCACATTCGGCGCGTCTTTCACATAATGCGTCGCCTCTGTATCCACGGGCGCGTTCAAATCAATCGTGCCGAGTTTATAACTCAAATGCGCCATATCGCGGCTGTCAAGCAGTTTTTGCCGCACACCGGCTTTGATGTCCAACGACTCAATATCGTCGTAAATTCGGTCTACGGAGCCGAAACGCTGTATCAAATCCTCTGCGGTCTTTTTCCCGATGCCCGCGACACCGGGAATGTTGTCGGAACTGTCTCCCATCAAGGCTTTAATGTCAATCATCTGTCGCGGTTTAACGCCGTACTCCGCTTGAATACGCGCAATATCGTACACATTGGTTTCCGCGCGCCCCATTTTTGTAGAAGCGAGCAAAACTTGCACATTCTCGCGCACCAACTGCAAACTGTCGCGGTCCCCCGTGGCGATAAAACACTGGTCATTTTCCCCGATATGCGCCGAAAGCGTGCCGATAATATCATCTGCTTCAAAGCCTTCTTTGGTCACGATTTTGTAGCCTAACGCTGTCAATAATTCTTTTAAGACAGGCATTTGCTCGGCAAGTTCTGCGGGCATACCCTTGCGGTTTGCTTTGTATCCGTCATACATTTTGTGGCGAAATGTCGGCGCTTTCAAATCGAAAGTCACCGCCACCGCATCGGGTGTAACCTCTTCTTCCAGTTTTAACAGAATATTCATAAACCCATATATTGCATTTGTAAAGCGACCGTCTTTGGTCGTTAAAAGTTTGATGCCGTAAAATGCGCGGTTTAAAATGCTGTTGCCGTCTAAAACCAATAATTTCATAGGTCATTCTCCAAAAAACAGTGTGTAGATAAACTATATCATAATTCTCCCCGAATTGCACGATAATTTTCAAGTTGCCCGCGAAAATAAAATGTGTTATACTTTTCTTACTACATTTTAGGGAGTTTATATGGAAATCGGGAATTTGAAAATACACGGGCACGCGTCGCTCGCGCCGATGGCAGGCGTTGCAGACCGTGCTTTTCGGGAATTGTGTGTCAGTTACGGCGCTTCGTATGTTGTTTCGGAAATGATAAGCGCAAAAGGCGTATCCTTGGGTGACAGAAAATCCAAACAGTTGATGCAATTATCAGAGGCGGAACGCCCTGCCGGTGTGCAGATTTTCGGGAGTGACCCTGCAATTATGGCGGAGAGCCTAAAAACCGTTTTGGAAGTACAGCCGCAGTTTGTGGATATCAATATGGGTTGTCCTGCGCCGAAAATCGCCGGCAACGGCGGCGGTGCATCACTGATGCGCAATCCTGTATTAGCCGAACAAATCGTAGCGGCGGTGAAAAATGCATGCGGGAATATCCCCGTTACCGTGAAAATCCGCGCCGGCTGGGATTTTGACAGCATCAATGCCGTGGAAATGGCCAAGCGTGCCGAAAACGCAGGTGCGTCGGCAATTACCGTGCACGGCAGAACGCGACAACAAATGTACGCGCCGCCCGTCAATCACGGAATTATTGCAGAAGTGAAAAAAGCCGTGTCTATTCCCGTTGTCGGCAACGGAGATATCACTGACGGCTTTTCCGCCGCGCAAATGTTAGAAGACACCAACTGCGACTTTTTGATGGTTGGCAGAGGGGCACTCGGCAGGCCTTGGGTGTTTCAGCAAATTAACGCCTATTTAAACGAAGGCAGAGTTTTCCCTGAACCGCCCGTTTCCGAGCGTATGCGCGTGATGTGCAAACACATACAAATGCTCTGTGAATACAAAGGTGAGCGCGTGGGCATTCGGGAAGCGCGCAAGCACGCCGCTTGGTACACAAAAGGCATACGCGGTGCGGCGCAATACAGACGGGAATTGGGTATGTTGGAAAGTATTGCGCAGTTGGATGAAATTGCCTATAAAATTTGCACAGAAAACCAATGCTAT
>CAMGGF010000019.1 GCA_946055445.1 uncultured Ruminococcus sp.
GCGGCAAGGAAAAGGCGCAGGCAGTCAACCGCGAAATTGCAAAATATATTGATGTGATGATTGGCAACGAAGAGGATTTTACCGCGTGCCTGGGCTTTGAAGTCGAGGGTAACGATGCGAATTTGAAATCGCTCAACATCGAAGGCTATTACAAAATGCTCGGCGAGGTTGTCAAGGTATACCCGAACTTCAAGGTGATTGCCACAACGCTTCGCACCGTGAAAACCGCAACCGTCAACGATTGGTCTGCTATTTGCTATGCGGACGGCAAGGTGTATAACGGGCTGTCTTTACCCGGTCTTGAAATTCTCGACCGCGTCGGCGGCGGCGACTCGTTTGCTTCGGGGCTTATCTACGGCTTGATGACCAGCGGCGACCCGCAAAAAGCGGTCAATTACGGTGTGGCGCACGGCGCTTTGGCAATGACTACCCCCGGCGATACTTCCATGGCTTCTTTAAAAGAGGTTGAAAACATTGTAAACGGCGCAGGGGCGCGCGTACAGAGATAATTCAGTATTGTAGGGCGGGGTCTTGACCCCGCCGCTATTAAGGAGATACCACTATGGACAAAGAAAAAATCATTACTCGAATTCAGGACTGCGGCATTGTTGCGGTTGTCCGTGCGGAGTCTGTGGACAAGGCAATCCGCATTACCGACGCTTGCATTGAAGGCGGTGTGGCGGCGATTGAATTGACCTTTACCGTGCCACACGCGGACAAGGTGATTGAAGAACTCGCCAAACGCTACACCCCCGACCAAATTATTCTCGGCGCGGGCACGGTGCTTGACGCAACCACCGCGCGCATTGCGATGCTTTCGGGTGCGGAATATATCGTCAGCCCTGCGCTGGACCTCGACACATTGCACCTTTGCAACCGGTACCGCGTACCGATGATGCCCGGCATTATGAGCGTGCGCGAAGGCCTTTTGGCAATGGAAAACGGCGCGGATATTTTGAAAGTATTCCCCGCCGACCTCTTCGGACCGAAGATTATCAAAGACATCAAAGGTCCCATTCCCTATGCCAAAATGATGCCCACCGGCGGTGTCGATGCGGAAAATGTTGGGGAGTGGATTAAAGCGGGCGCGGTTGCGGTCGGTGCAGGTTCGTCGCTGACTGCCGGCGCAAAAACAGGCGATTACAAGAAAATCACCGAAACCGGCAAACGGTTCGTGGAAAATATTAAACTTGCCCGCGCAGAACTCGCGGCGAAATAGTTTCTTTTTCCGCAATACGGCGTTGCGTGCGGCTCGCTGTATCTACATACAGCGTCGCCTTCGCGCCTTGTCTTGCGAAAAAATAAATCTATTTCGCAAAAAAAATAGTTTCTTTTTCCGCCGCGTGTGACGCGGAGCAAATCGTAAATTTACTTTGTAGGTAAACTTTACAATTCCTCTCGAATGGGAATTGGTTATACAATTTGTAGGGAACGGTCTTGACCGTTCCGCAAAATACATCAAAAACGGCGGGCGACAATTGAATCCCTCTACGAAATGTAGGGAACGACCTAAGTGTCGTTCCGCAAAGGTACAGCGAACTGAATCGCGAGCGAACACAGTTCGCCCCTACGCACGAAATCCATTTTACCGTGTTGGGCAGGGCACTTGCGCCCGTCGAAAAAGGTTTGATTTTTATTTTATCAATCCGCGGCGAAATGCCGCAAATACATATTTAGGGAGAAAAGGATACATATGGAAAAAACAGTTTTGGTTGAAACCTCCGCGCGTCACGTGCATGTGACCAAAGAAACGCTCGAAACCTTGTTTGGTGCGGGGTACACCCTCACCAAGAAAAAAGATTTGTCGCAACCCGGGCAGTTTGCCTGTGAAGAGCGCGTGCAGGTGATAGGCCCCAAGGGCAGTTTTCCTGCGGTTTCGATTTTAGGGCCGGAACGCCCCGAAGACCAGGTGGAAATCTCCGCTTCCGACGCGCGTTCTATCGGTGTTGCCGCGCCGGTGCGTGAATCGGGCGACATTGCAGGCAGCGGTGCTTGTAAATTGGTCGGCCCCAAAGGTGAGGTCGAACTCAAAGAAGGCGTTATCGTTGCAAAACGCCACATTCATATGACGCCCGAAGATGCCGAAAAATACGGCGTTTCGGACAAACAGGTGGTTTCTGTTGAAATCAAATCCGCTGAGCGTTCTTTGGTATTCGGCGACACGGTTGTGCGCGTCAGCCCCAAATATGCGCTTGCAATGCACATTGACACCGACGAGTCCAATGCTGTGATGGCGCCTGCGGGCACCCTCGGTGTGATTTTGGCATAACGCAAAAAGGAGCAAACGCCATGGAGCAAAAAACCGTTTCCGTAAAAGCCTCTGCACAAATCCGCGCGGCGGTACTGTGCGGGTTGTTTGCGGCGTTTACCGCCGTGTTTTCGCAAATTTCTTTGCCGATAGGCCCTGTGCCGATTTCCTGCTCGCTGATTGCCGTCTATCTTGCGGGGCTGTTTTTGCCTGTCAAGACTGCGGCGCTTTCCCAACTGGTCTATTTGCTGTTGGGGATTGTCGGCGTGCCTGTGTTCGCGGGCTTTCAGTCGGGCGCGGCGCGTTTGGCAGGGCCGACGGGCGGGTATCTGCTTGTATACCCCGTAATTGCGCTGATTTTGTCGCTTGCTATGGTCATCTATGACAAGAAATTGGCGCGCAAACCTTTGGCGGCACGCGCGGCATATATTGTCGGCGCTATGCTTGTGTCCCTCATCGTTTGCTATGCGGCGGGCACGGCTTGGTTTACCGTATTTTCCGGTTCGACCTTCCAAAAAGCACTAAGTTTAACCGTGGTGCCGTTTCTTGCAGGGGATATTGCGAAAATCGTGCTTTGCACGGTGATAACGCTTTCTGCGCGGGAACGTTTACAAAAACTTGCGAAATTTTAACTTTCGAAAGCACGGGCAAGAAATTGCCTGTGCTTTTTGTGTTCGTTGGAGGGAACGGATTTGAAAACCGTAAAACAAATGGCGGCAATACTGCTTGCCGCACTTTCGTTTTTTACAACCGTGCTTTGTATGCGCGATGTGCTTGCGGCGCGTGATGCATTGCAAAACAAGGAGAATTGAGTATGGCAAAAGAAGGAAAACCCGAAAGACGCACAATTAAAGGTTTTTTGGACAGCAAAATTGTGCAAAAAGATGTCGGCGAGGAAACTTACCTCACTTGGCGCGAAAATATTTCTTACGCCCTCGGGCGCGGCGCGCAGGGTATGTTTACCTCGATGACGGGTTCAAAATATTTGAACTACTTTTTAACCAATATTTTGTTGGTGCGGTTTAACGGAATCCCGGGCGGGCCGATGAAAATCGCTTCGCAAATCCGTCTGTATTGCGGCATTTTTGACGCGATTAACGACCCGATTATGGGCGTTTTGGTGGATAAAACCCGTACCAAAGAAGGGCAGATGCGCCCGTACATACGCATTGCGCCGTGGTTTGTGGCGGCGGTGATGCTGCTGTTTTTCTTAGGCATTCCGGGCACAATGCCGAATTGGGCGTGCATTGCTTGGACAACCTTTCTGTTTGTCGGCTTGGATGTGACCTATACGGCGTTTGACATTCCGATGGGCGCGCTTGCCTTTGCGATTACGCCCAACGGCTTTGAACGCACAAAACTCTACGGCGTCAGTTCGATTGTTCGCTCGATTTCGGGCGCATTGCCGGGGCTGTTCGTCGCGTGCGCGGCTTGGATGCCCTATTTTAAAACGCACACCTCGAAAGCCTATTTAACGGGCGCCTGCGTTTCGGCGGTCGGGATTTTGGTGTTTACGCGTTTTACATATCGCAACACGAAAGAACGCTGTGTGCACCACGAGGACTCGCCCAAGGTTTCGGACTGCTTCCGTTTGCTGTTCAAAAACCGCCCGCTGTTTATGCTGTTCATTTCCAATTTGCTGTTCCTTTTGGTGAAGGTGACCAACCAAATCAACTTCTACTTTGTTGCCGATTTGATGTTCGACAAAAAATACAATGTCTTTATTGATGTCATTACATTCCCCGGCTTCTTAATCGCCGGTATCGGTGTGCCGAAGTTGGTGGAAAAATTAGGCCAGCGGTTTGATTCGAGAACTTTCTATCGCGGGTGCTGTGTTTTGGCAATTGCATTGCATTTGCTGTTTTTTGCAACCTGCTACGACGGGTATATCCACAAAACACCCGGTACGCCTGTTTCTTTGGGTATCGGCATTTTAACCGTCCTGTTTACGGGTCTTACCGCTGTGCCGTTGGAATGCAAAAACTTAATGCAAAAAGAAATGGAAGCCGAAACTGTGGACTATATTGAATGGAAAACGGGCACGCGCGTCGAGGGGATTATGCTTTCCATTATGTCCTTTACAGGCAAAATCGAAAACTCCGTTTCCTCTGCAATCGGTATGGCGATTTTGGCGTACACAGGCTATGTTGCCCATGATGAGGGCAGTGTTATGCAAAACAGCCAAACCAATATGGCGCTGTTTTTGATGACGACGATTTTGCCGGCTGTTGGCTATCTGTTGATGCTCGTACCGATGGCGTTCTACAATATTTCCGGTAAAGACCATCATAAGATGATTGAAGAAATCAAGGCGCGTAACGCCAAAAAAGCGGCTGTCGAGGCGGTTGAGCAATGAGCCGCGCGTTACGGCTGACGGTAACGGCAGACACACATTACTATGACGCGTCGCTCGGTGTAACGGGCGGCGCGTATGCGCTTCGGAGTGCTTCCGACCAAAAATGTCTCGCGGAAACCGACGCAATTCTTTCTGCGGCATTTTCGGAAATCGCCGCAAGCGACACGGACGCAGTGCTGATTGCCGGGGACCTAACGAATGACGGCGAGCGCGTTTGCCACGAAAAAATGCGCGAAAAACTGTATGCTTTACAGAAAACGAAGCCCGTGTTTGTCACCACCGCCACGCACGATTGGTGCTGTGACAAAAATCCGCGCCGTTTTGACGGCGACAAAGTGTCAAACGATGTCGAAACGCTTTCGAGCGCGGAATTATATGATTTTTATGCGGATTTCGGTGTAAACGGTGCGCGCGACACATTCAAAACGCACATCGGCACGGCGTCTTACCTTCGGGACTTGTCCGAGTCCGTGGTGCTTTTGTCGCTGATTGATGACAAAAACGGCAATGACCACGCGGGGTACACGCCCGACCATCTAAATTGGATTTTAGACACGGTGCGCCGCGAAACCGCAGCGGGCAAAACGGTGATTGCAATGCAGCACCATCTTTTGTTTCCGCACATTTCGCCGCTTGTGACCAACGGTGCCTGCTGTGCAAACCGCGACGAATTGCGCGAGCAGTTGGCAAATGCCGGCTTGCGGTTTTTGTTTGTCGGGCACTCGCATATACAGCGTATCGACAAATTCGTGTCGAAAAACGGCAGAGAACTGTATGAAATCAATGTTGGCTCGCTGTGCGGCTATCCTGCGCCGCGTGTGGAGGTGGAAATTACCGACACCGAGGTGCGTTTGCGTACCGTATTGTTAAAGCAATTCACTTACGGCGGCAAAACCGTGGACGCGCAAGAATATTTGGAGGCGCACGCCGTGCATTTAATCGGCGGGGTGCTGACCACGCTTGCGCACGGCACAAGGAAAGCGGCGGCGGAAAAATTGCAGTCCTTCGGCGTATCCTACGAAAATGCGCAGGCAATTACGGGCAACGGTTTTCCGCTATTGCAACACGGTGCACGCTTCTTGTTGCGTGCAACCGTGAAAGATGCCGCCGCCCTCTTGCAAAGACTGCCCGGCGGAAAAGCCATTGCCGCCGAAGATGTGCTTGCGGTGCGCAATTTACCGCTGACACAAATCGCAAATGCCGTTATGCTGTCGGTGCTGTCGGGCGTGGGACTTGAAAAAACGCATTCGCAAGCGCTTTGCCGTTTGCTTTGCGCTGTGGGGAATATGCCTTCCGCCTTGCTTACCGCACTGCACACGGATAATGAAAAACTGTGTGCCCTCTCGCGCGAATTGCCGCATTTGCTTGCGGAAGTTTGCACGGGCGGTGAACTCGATAACCAAAATCTGACGCTTGAAAGAGTGCAAAACTAAAATGAAAACTTTAATCGTTTATGCTACGAAAAACGGTGTGACCAAAAAAGCGGCAAAAATTCTCGGGGAAAAACTCGGCGGGGCAGACCTCAAAAATATTGCGCGCGACACGGTTGACCTTGCCCCTTATGACCGCGTTTTGGTCGGCAGTAATATCCGTATGGGCACGGTTGACCGCAAAATCCGCGCGTTTTTGCTGTCGCAAATCGGTATACTGTTGCAAAAAGAACTCGGGTTGTTTGTTTGTTGTTGTTTTCCGAAACAGGAGGAAACCTATTTCCAAAATAATGTACCCTCGCAACTTTTGGCGCACGCAAAAGCCACCGCCGCATTGGGCGGAGAACTTGACCGCGCAAAATTAAAGGGCGCGGACAAATTGGTTGCGAAAATGGTGCTGAAAGCCGATCACGAGCAAGGCATTTTGCGCACTTTTGTATTGGAAAATGACAGAATTGACGCATTTGTTGAGAAACTGACGAAAATGTAACGGGCAGTTGCAATGCCGCAAACAGCAGGGCAACCGTTGGTTGCGGCTTTTTTCGGCTGACAAGTAAAGTCGCTGGCGCAACCGCAACCGAATATGGTAACCTGAGGACAAGGTGAGGAGAGCCGAACCCGATATGGTTTAAAACGGTATATTTCCGCTTGAACTGCGTTAAAAATCTCGCCATACGGTAGTATGGCATCGATTTTATGTCTTTCGGGAACGAAAATCTACTCATTTTAAACTGCTCTGCACCGAAAATGCAGAGAGTACGGATGGATTTTTGCTTTTGAGACGGCAGTCGGGCTGACGCCCGACAACGATGAAAAAGTGAAAAGCCGCCGTACTATCAAATTTTCGGCATATTGTGTTCGACTCTCCTCACCTTAACGAAAAAGCAAAAGGAGAATAGCAAAATGGGTTATCTGGACAAAATTAAACTGGCAGAGTATTCGCGGGCGGAGGATTGGCTCAACTCCATTTCGCATATGGTCGGTGGCGGGCTTTCGGTGCTGGCACTGCTTTTGTGCCTGATTCGTGCGATTGTCGCGCGGCGTTGGGATTATGCAATTTTAAGTCTTATTTACGGGTTTACGATGATTGCAATGTATTCGTGCTCGTCCGTGTACCACGCCCTGCGCCCGAACCGCGGCAAAAAAGCCATGCGTATGGTAGACCACGCAATGATTTATCCGATGATTGCGGGCACAATTACGCCGTTTGCGGTGTTGGTGATTGCGCCCGTCAAGCCCGTGCTCGGGTGGGTAATCGTGGCTGTGGCGTGGGTGACTGTCGCCGCCGCCGTGCCGATTACTTTAACGCTTTTCAACAAAACAAAAGTTGTGCAAATGGTGCTGTATTTGGCGCTTGGCTGGATGATTATTGTCGCCATCAAAACACTTTGGGAATGTTTTGACCGCACAGGCACGATTTTGATGATTGCAGGCGGCGTGCTGTATACGCTCGGCGCGATTATCTACGGCATCGGCGCAAAGAAGAAGTATTTTCACAGCGTGTTTCATTTCTTTGTGCTGGCAGGCTCAGTTTTGCACTTTTTTGCCCTATACTTATATGTATTTGTAAAATAACGGTATTCGGAAAATGTAAAAAAACGGTTGACAAGGCTTGACAATTCTGTTAAAATACCATTTGCCGCATATTGGGGGCGTGCTGTATGCACAGAAAACAAGCGTTCTTGTGCCCACGGTAGCGAGTCTATATTTAAGGTAGGTAAAACTATGTACGCAGTAATCGAAACAGGCGGCAAGCAGTACAAAGTACAGCCCGGCGATGTGATTTTCGTCGAGAAACTTGCAGTCGAAGAAAATGCCGAAGTGACTTTTGACAAAGTCATTGCAGTCGGTGCAGATGACGGCATCAAGGTCGGCAAACCCTATGTTGAGGGCGCAACCGTTACCGCCAAAGCGTTGAAAAACGGCAAAGGCAAAAAGGTCGTTGTGTTCACTTACAAACCCAAAAAGAACGAAAAACGCAAAAAAGGCCATCGTCAGCCCTACACCAAGGTTGAGATTGCCGCAATTAACGCGTAACGATGATTTGTGCAGACTTTCATTTCGGTGAAAACGGTATTTCGTTTACCGTAAAAGGCCATTCGGGCAGCGCAAATGCAGGCGAAGATATTGTCTGCGCGGCGGTTTCCTCGGCGGTCTATATGGCGGCAAACACCGTGACCGAGATTTTGGGGCTTTCCCCTGAAATCACAGAACGCGACGGGTTTTTATCCCTGACGCTTTCCGGCGGTGCCGAAGCGAAAGCGGCGTCCCCCGTAATCGAGGGGCTTTGCCTGCATCTCGCGGGCTTAGAAGAACAGTATTCCGACTATATCCATGTTGAAAGAGGTGCTTTATAATGCTTAAAATTAACATTCAGTTATTTGCACACAAAAAAGGTATGGGTTCGACCAAAAACGGTCGTGACTCCGAATCCAAAAGACTCGGCGTAAAACGCGCTGACGGTCAGTTCGTGCTTGCGGGGAACATTCTCGTCAAACAGCGCGGTACACATATCCATCCCGGTGAAAATGTCGGCAGAGGCTCCGATGACACCCTCTTTGCTAAAATCGACGGCAAAGTGAAATTCGAAAGAATGGGTAAAGACCGCAAAAAAGTCAGTGTTTATGCTGTTGAGCAGTAAACAAAATTGCTTGTAATGTTGTGTAAAGGACAGTAACGGTTGTTGCTGTCCTTTTTTCACTGCCACACGCAGAGAAATATAACAAACTGACAGAAAATCCAACAAAAAGGTTGAAATTTTCTGAAAATCCATATATACTAATAGAGATGTTCAAACAGAAAGGAATGCGTTATGAATTTACAGTTTGCCGCGCCGTGTTTGTTCGGTTTGGAAAGTTTGGTCGCCGATGAATTGCGGCAAATGGGCGCCGAAAATGTTGCCGCCGACAACGGCAGGGTGTTTTTTGCGGGCGATGAAACATTGCTTGTCCGTGCAAACCTCTGTTCGCGCTTTGCGGAACGGATTTTGGTGGTGCTCGGCAGTTTTGAGGCGCATACTTTCGAGGAACTGTTCCAAGGCGTGAAAAACCTGCCGTTGGAAAATTGGATTGGCGAACACGATGAATTCCCCGTGAAAGGGTACAGTTTAAAGTCCGATTTATTCAGCGTGCGCGACTGCCAGGCGATTATCAAAAAAGCCGCGGTGGAGCGATTGAAAAACGCATATGGCGTGGAATGGTTCGAAGAAACGGGCACGCGGTATCGGTTGGATTTTTCGATTTTAAAAAATCAGGTGCATATTTTTCTCGACACCACGGGTGTGCCTTTGCACAAACGCGGCTACCGTCCGGCTGCAAATGACGCGCCGATGCGTGAAACTTTAGCGGCGGCGCTTTGTGCGCTCGCGCGGTTGCGCCCGTATCATACGCTGTATGACCCGATGTGTGGGTCGGGCACGATTTTAATTGAGGGCGCCATGCTTGCCCAAAATATCGCGCCGGGACTGCATCGCCATTTTGCGGCAGAACGCTTTTCGCAAATTCCGCGAGAACTTTGGGCGGCGGAACGCGAAAGGGCAGAGGCGGCAATCGTGGACGCTCCCGATTTTATCGCTTACGGGGCGGATATTGACCGTACAGCACTCAAAACTGCGCGGGAAAATGCATTGCGCGCAGGCGTGTCTGATAAAATCGTTTTGGAATACGGCGATGTGCGTAAGTTTCGCCCGCAGACCGAGCGCGGCACGCTGGTGACCAATCCACCGTACGGCGAACGGTTGGCGGATACAAAATATGCCGCCGAGTTAATTCGTGAAATGGGCAAGGTGTTCGAGAGACGGCACGGGTTCAGTTACGGCATCATCAGCCCCGAGGCGGAATTTGAGGACTTGTTCGGGCGCAAAGCCGACAAGCGCCGAAAACTCTATAACGGTATGATAAAATGTCAGTTGTATATGTATTTTAAATAAAGATTTTCTGCATGGGAAGTGAACGGAAATGAGACATATTTTTATCGTCAATCCTGCGGCCGGCAAGGGCAGTGCGGCAAAACGGATTATCCCCGAAATTAAAGCATATTTTGAAAAGCACCAAGACCTCTCGTGGGAGATTTATCAAACCACCGCCCCGGGCGACGGTAAAGCCTATACCGAAAGCATTGCCAAAACGGGCGAGCCGGTGCGGTTTTATGCCTGCGGCGGCGACGGCACGCTCTATGAAGTGGTGAACGGCGCTTACAAATATCCGAATGCGGCTGTGGGAATTATCCCCTTGGGCTCGGGCAACGATTTTGCGCGCGTGTTCGGCGGCAGCGACAAAATGTTTGACATCGGCGCGCAGGTGAACGGCGAAACCGTAGCGTTTGATTTGATTGACGCGGGCGGGCATGTTGCGATTAACCAATGCTCCATGGGGCTGGACGCCGAGGTGTGCGCCAAGCAGGCGTATTTTAAGAAACTGCCGGGCGTCGGCGGGGAATTTGCCTATACCATGTCGCTGTTTTATTGCTTAATGCGTCGGTTAAAGAGCGAGTTTAAAATTGTGGTGGATGACAAAGAAACCTACGAGGGCACGATGCTGTTTTCGCTGTGCGCCAACGGGCGTTGGTACGGCGGCGGGTATAAAGGCGCGCCGAAAGCCGTGCCGAATGACGGGCTGTTGGATTTTGTGATGGTACGCAAAACCGTCGGGCGCCTGAAACTTGCCGGTTTGGTCGGGCAATACAAACGCGGCGAGCATCTCGGTTGGGATTTTACCACCTTTGTACGCGGCAAAAAAATGCAGATTTTCAGCAAAAAGCCTGCCGCGGTCAATGTAGACGGCGAGTGCGAATATGTAACCGAAAGCACATTTCAAATTTTGGAGGGCGCGCTGCAAGTCATTCTGCCCGATAAAGCGGCTTATCTGCAAACCGTCGGCAACGATACCGACGAAAAAGCGCCGTCCTTGTTAAAATGATGTAAAATCGGTGCAAAATTTGTGTAAATCGTGCATTGCGCTTTTATACAGTAAAGCATATAATAAATGCGTAGATAGAAAAAGAGTGTCAGGCGGCACTCTTTTCTGTTTCTATTGACGGCTCTTTGCAAGGGCAGGTCATTGATACGATGTATACCTATTATGTCGAGCTTGTCGGAAACGGCTGGGACGATTACGACACGATTTTCAAAAACTACTTTGCGAAACTCGTCGAAGTGCGCAAAGAAGTGTTCGGCGACGATTATATGACCGATGAAATTATGTTCGCGGCGCTTGAGGGCAATGTCAAAACCTACGGCAAATCCTTAACTGGTACCGAGGATGTGTTTGACGAAAACTCGGGCGAGCAGTTGGAGTTTAAGTCCATCGGCGCCTATCAAACCGCTTACGGCGAGGATTACAAGTTTACAACCGTTGTGCTGTCGGAAAATGAAATTGCGCTTGACGCTTACAAGGCGGGGCTTGATACCGACCGACTTGCGGTGTACGGCATTTCTGCGGACGAAATCACCGCGGTGAAATCATTTGCCGTCGGCGTGCAGACCGCGGACGGCGCAACCGTGACGCAAGCGACCGTGGTGGTTGTCAAAATCGGCAGTACCTGGTATGTGGATAACACCGTGACCGATACCGCGCCGCTGTATAACTTTTACAAATAATGCACAGAAAGACGCGGACGGTTTTTGCCTGTTCCGCGTCTTTCTTTACAGAATAACAAAAGGGTTGATTTTATGAAATTTAAAAATATGGCGGTCTGCGACCTGCGCGGCTACAATTCCGTGGAGGCGGCAAGCGAAATTGAATCCATTTCCGGCGTGGCGCTGGTGATTTTACCGAAAGATGCCGACGCGCAAACCCGTGCGGCATTTGCCAAGGTCGAAATGCAAAATGTGGCATCCACAATTTATTGCGATGCAGACGCAAAAATCAACATTTACAATGGGAAGTTGACTTTGAGTGACGCGAATGTGTTTGACGGCGAAAATGTGTATGTGATTAACGGAAAGGCGTGCATTTTGCCGATTTCGCCGCAAAAGAAAGTTTCTTTAATTGTAAACGGCAAGGCGGTGTATGACAAAAACAGCGAAAACATCGAATTGCTGACGGTGAACGGCAAAGCGGTGCCGCTGGATTTGCAGGACGCAGAATGTTTGGAGAATGATGCATTTTTACCTGCGGAAAAATTTACGGGGGACGGCAAAAATAAGTATTACGCCGCAGACCTTGCGGTTGTGGCGGCAGTTCCCAAAACGGCACACGGAAAAGTGCTGTCGGAACGGATTTGCGCCGATGTGCGCGTGCGGGAAAGCGGCGTACATTTGGAGGCGGAAACCGTCATTTACGCGACGGTTGGCGAAGAGACTTTGATAAAAGCGGATTTGCCGGATTTTTATTTGACACAAACCCTTTTAGAAGGTTTAACAGGCAATTTGATTTTAAAGGACATCGGCACGGTGCGCATTGACAAAAAGGTCACGCCCGAGTTGTGGCGGGAAAAGGTGCTGTTGCTATGTGACATCGGTACGGTGCGCGCCACCAAAACCACCTTTGACACCGT
>CAMGGF010000020.1 GCA_946055445.1 uncultured Ruminococcus sp.
GTGCATTCCGCTATGCGGGCACGGTAGAGGCGGCGCTTTGCAATGACGATGTGACAACGCAGGTCATTGCCGATTTGCGGCACCAGCCGGCGGGCGTGTTGGAACTCGTTTACAAATGCAAAGGTGCGGACAAAATGTACCTCATCACCGACGGGTTGGAATACGCCGCAATGGATATGCAGGAAGGCACGGAATTTACACAGGAAAACGGTATGTCCGTGGTGTATGAAAACGGCGTGATGTTGCTTTCCGACCGTTCCTGCCTTGCGGGCTCGGTTGCCACCTGTGACAAGTTGGTGCGCAATCTTTATAAAACCGTCGGGGTGCCGCTTGCGGACTGCGTGAAAATGGCAAGTTTAACCCCCGCACGCGTCATCGGCGCAGACAACCACACAGGCAAAATCGCCGTCGGGTATGACGCGGATGTGCTGTTGTTTGATGATGATATTACCGTTTCCGCCGTATTCGTCAGCGGTCACCGCGTGTGACACCGAATCGTTGGTTTACTTTGTCAGTAATCTTCACCTTATCCTCTCGATTGGAAATACCATCGTGTAGGGAACAACCTTAGTGTTGTTCCGCAATATTTCTTACTCTTCCGCCCCGACGCACAGACTACATTTCGTGCCCACAAAATCACAACAAAAACACACCCCAAACGGACTGCGGTTCGTTTGGGGTGTTTCAGTTTTGGTTGCTTTCTCGTTTAAAATATAATGTCGGCAAAAACAGCGCGCGCGGCTGTGCACAAATCGGCAGGCGCAAGTTCGATTTGCACCCCGATTTTGCCGCCGCTGACCACCATAGTTTCCAGCGTTTCGGCGCTTTTGTCTATCACGGTTTTGTACTGTTTTTTCATTCCGACAGGACTGCAACCGCCGCGAATATAGCCGGTCACACCGAGCAGGTCTTTCACCGCCAGCATTTCCACACTTTTTTCGCCGACAGCCGTTGCCGCCGCTTTTAAATTGAGTTCGGCGGCCACCGGAATAACAAACACGAAATAATTTTTGCTTTTGCCCTCGGTAACAAGCGTTTTATACACATATTTCGGGTCAATGCCGACTTTTTGCGCGACGCTTATCCCGTCAATTTTGTCGCCTGCGTCATAGGTATGCGTTTGATACGCCGTACCCGTTTTTTCCAAAATGCGCATCGCATTGGTTTTGCTTATGCCTTTCGCCATCGTATCACTCGATTTCTTTGGATTTTTCCCGCCGTTTCGGCGTGCGTTTTTCGAAAAGATTGCTGTACCCTACGGCAGAAAGCGCGCAAAAATAAGGAAGATACAAGAACAAATAGCGTGAGCGCGCTTCAAACAGCATTAAAAACAGCAACAAGCCGAATATCGTCAACTGCAAAAAGAAACGCATTGCGTTTTGCGGCGCAGACCACCGCTTTTGCCGCCGCAAACAGGCAAGCGCAACGCCCACCAACACAAACAGCCACACGCCCTGCATACAGTTTGCAAGGTAATTCTGATAAAACGCCGTTTCGGTATACAAATAGTTTTGCAAAAATCCGCGCAAACCGCTTTGCGTCTTTTCATTATCGTTGTGGAATTCGCCTTCGCCGCCGTAATAAAATGTGCCGTCGGTGGACACCCAAATCGCTTTATTCAGGCAGTGCTCTGCAAACCCTGCCGCGCCGAAACTTTTTAAACGGTTGCGAATGACGATTTTGTGAAACGCGGTTTTTTCCTTTTTGCCCGTAATGGATGCAGTTGCGTGGACATCTGCCCGAAAAAAGCCGTAATACGCGTCTTCGCGCTCATTAAGCCCCATCATCAAAAAATGTGACATCGGAAATTCTTTCGCATACCGCATTTCCTCGGTGGGAACACGCCCGAATATGACGGGATTTGCCAATTCGGCCGCCGTGTATGCCGTTAAAACGCCGCAAGCAAACAGCACCGCGCAAAGTGCGGCGGAAACAACGCGTTTTTTAGAAGGTTTTTTTAGGAAAAGAAGCAGTAAGATTGCCGCCGCAATGCCCGCAATTGCCACCGTCGGCTTGATACAGTACCCAATATACAGCACAAATCCCGCCGCGGCCGCATAACGCCATTTTTCCCGCCGCGTATCCGCATAGAAAAACTGCACGCCGCAATACACAAAGCCTGCCGTAAACGGCAACGCAAGCGTATCAGAATACGGCGTTGCCACCGTCGGGTGCAAAGCATACAGCAAAACCGACAGCCAAAGCGTCAGGTAAAACGCCCGCAGGGAAAATACTTTTTTAACCGCACTGCAAATCAACACCACGGAAATATCCGTGGCCAACGCGCTCAAAAGTATCGCGGCAAGCCAGCAATTCATTCCGAGTTTTTTTGTAAATTGAAACAGCAGTTTAAAACAGGCCGTCATGACGGTATTGTTCGGGTAACGAATGAAATACAGGTCAAACAGGCTTTCACCCGACGCCATTTCAATAATTTCCGTCACATCCCAACCAAGCGGCACATAGGCAATGGAAAGGAACACCGCTTGCACCGCAAACAAAAGCAACGCCGTTGCAAGCAGAATACGGTCAGGGTATTTTTTGAGAAAATCCGCAATCCGTTTTGTCCGCCGACAAACAGTTGCGAGAAAAAAAGTGACAACCGCTGCAAGAAACGCCGCCGTCAAATACAAAGCAGGCCGAAAATCGATCACATTATAGTAATAGCCGGCGATGTTGACGGTCACCAGCAAAGCAGCGGCAAAACTCAACACGGCAAATACGCCGTTCATTCCCGCGAAGCAAACGCGTTTCAAGCGGACACCCTCTTTTCCGTCCATTTTTTACAACAGAAGTAATCTAATCATACCAAATTCCCACCTGACGGTCAAGCAATTTCCCGCACACTGCATTTACAGTGTGCATATTTTCACAAAAAAATGCCCCGCTTTGCAAAAAGGCACAAAACGGGGAACGGTTTTCAGCATTTTACACCGAATACTTTGCCGCACCGCGGACACGCAACCGTGTGCTTGCCTTTTTTGCGCGGCAAACGAAGCGTTGCGCCGCATTCGGGACATTCGCGGTAAATGTGTTCTTTATCTTTGCGGCGTTCTTTTTGCACGGCGCGATTTTGTTTGCGGGTTTGCGCATTCATTTTTTGAAAACGAAAGGCTTCACGCAGTTTATGGACCCACACCGTCACCAAACGGTTTTCATTTTCACGCGCGGGGATATTTTTGGAAAGCACCCGAAACAATGTGTAAAGCAACACAAGCATTTCGATTGCGCCAACAATCCGTGAACGGGCAAACACATTCACAAGCGCAAGAGCAAAATACACAACCACAAGCAAAATTTGCATATTGTCGCTCAGACCCCGCAAACCGTAGCGGCCTTCCATAAAACGGAAAATACGCCCTTTGAAACCGTTCATAAAACACCTCCGTGCATTTTTACAAATATTGTATGCAAATTTCGTGAATCATCCACCGTAATTCGGCGGCTCTACCGCTTATTCCCGAAACGGATTACGCGGCAAGGGCTCATTTTTGAGAATATAAAGCGGCACCGTTTCGGTGGTATACCGCAAAATTTCCGGCGTAATTACGGGCGGAAACATCATTTTCATTTCCTGCATATCATTTTTTCGATGGTTGACGCCGTGCGCGTCGGTGGCGATGACATCGGCAAACCCGTTTGTAAGCATATTCACCGCAAAATCGCGGACATTTTCCCCGATTCTGCCCGTCAGCGAGTCGGCGTTCACCTGAAACCGTGCACCCAAATCGTACAGTTCGGGAACAATATCCGGATATTCGTGAAAAGTGGGGTATCGCTCCGGGTGCGCTATGAGCGGCACCAAACCGCGTTCCGCAATTTCCTCCGCAAACAAAACGGCTTTTTCCGGGTCGAAGAGTCGCAAACTGTATTCGCACAGCAAATAGCGCGAACGGTTCAGCGTCAATTCCGCCAATTCGTCATCTGCCTCAAAAATCCAATCGTTCAGATACACTTCCGCCCCGCCGCAAATGCGCAACGGTATCTCTTCTGCATTTAACAACCGATTTAACTCTGTTATTTTTCGGTTGCGGGTATATAAAAAATCATCTGTTCGGCGCAAATCTGTCATATGCGGCGTCGCGGCAACAATCGAAATATCATTTTTAACCGCCGTGCGGCACATTTCGATTGTCTTTTCCATCGTTTCAGCACCGTCGTCCATATTCCATAAAATATGGCAATGCAAATCAAACATCGGCGTTCTCCTTCGGTGCCTGCGATTCGGTTTCGGGCGCGGCAGAATCACCGTTCGCCGCGGCAGGCGCGGATTTGAAAATATGCACAATCCCGTCATCGTTCAGCACTTTGACCAGCATCAGCGTCATCGGCAATAAGAACAATCCCAAAAAGCCGAACAACTGCGTACCGATATACATAGCGGCAAGGGTTAAATACGGCGGCAAGCCCAACTGCGCGGCAACCAACTTCGGCTCAATGATTTGGCGCACCACGCCGATGACGGCATAAACCACCAACAGCCCGATGCCCATTGCCACATTGCCCGTGCAAAAAGACCAAATCGCCCACGGCACCAAAATCGTGCCCGTCCCCAAAACCGGCAAAATATCGACAACCGCAGTGACAAACGCTATGGCGAAAATGTACCCGCCGGTATATATGCCGAACAATTTTAAAAGCAAAAGACCGATCACCATTTCCGTAAATGTAACGCCGATAATAATGGAATATGCCTTGCCCATTTTACCGAGCGTGGAGAAGGTCACTTGCTTTGTACGCACAACGGCGGTCTGTTTTTCCGGCTTCAACTGGCGCAAAATACCGTCGCGCAAATTGTGATAATCCGCCGTCATAAAACAGCAGGAAACAATGCACACCAAAAACCCGACGGCAAACATCGGAATTTGCTTGGCGGTGCCCCATACCGCGCCCAAGGGGGAAGAGAGCATAGAAAAATCAAATCCGCTTTCCGGTTTCGCGGCATTCGCGGCATTCAATTCGGTTTCAAGCCCCAGCAAGCGGTTGAGGAAACTCTCCACCGAGGCGGTCACGGTTTGCTCCAAAGAATCCGGCAAAAATGCAACTGCGTGTGCAAACCAGTCTGTAATTTGCGACGCAAAAGCAGGTGCGTCTTCCATTTTCATCAGCAAAAATGAGAAGAAATCACGCAGTTCCATACCGATACGCACCAAAATAAAGCCCAGCAAAGACCCTGCCAGCACCACAATAAGCAACACCATAATCACGGAAGAGATGCCGCGTTTCAGCGGGGTTTTGCTTGTGAGCACCTGCACGGGTTTTTGCAAAAGCATTGCCAAAAACAGCGCAACCGCAAACGGCCAAACAATACCGAGCGCGTATTTGATGCATAAATAAAAAATCCCGAGCAAAATAACGGTATAAATTGTGTTAATAATGAACGCCCTGCGTTTTTCCACCTTGTCCATACTGTAACGCCTCCGAGTGTAAAAAACAATTATAGTATATACATTTTATACTATTTTTTTGAAAGATACAATCAATAATAGAAAGTTTTATAGAAATTTTGCTTTTTGGGCAAAAAAATAAAAATTGCACTTTATTCCTTTCGGAAAGTGTGATAAAATAGTACCCGTATCATTATAAATTGGGATGTGAGAATATGTTCGTCGCTGTTATGGGATACGGCACCGTCGGTTCGGGTGTTGTAGAGGTTTTAAACAAAAACCACGACAGCATTGTAAAGCGCAGTACGCGCGATGCTTTGGATTTAAAATATATTCTGGATTTGCGCGACTTTCCGGGCGACGCAAACGCCGATAAGTTTATAAAGGATTTTAACATCATTTTAAACGATGACGATGTAAAAATCGTTGTGGAAACCATGGGTGGTTTACACCCCGCATTTGAATTTGTTTCGTCGCTGTTAAAGGCGGGCAAAAGCGTGGTGACTTCCAACAAAGAATTGGTTGCCGCAAAGGGCTACGAACTTTTGCAAATGGCAGAGGAAAACAATGTCAACTTCCTGTTTGAGGCATCGGTCGGCGGTGGTATTCCGATCATCCGCCCGATTACCCAATGCCTTGCGGCAAATGAAATTGACGAAATCGCCGGCATTCTGAACGGAACCACCAACTTCATCTTAACGATGATGATTGAAAAAAATATGCGGTTTGAAGACGCGCTGAAATTGGCGCAGGACAACGGCTATGCCGAAAAAGACCCCACCGCCGACATTGAAGGGCACGACGCCTGCCGCAAAATTTGCATTTTGGCGTCTCTGTGCTTCGGTAAGCATGTGTATCCCGACGCGGTATACACCGAGGGGATTACGAAAATCACTTTGCAAGATGTCGAATATGTGCGTGACTTCGGCGGCGTGATTAAACTGTTGGGCAGAGCCAAACGCCTTTCCGATGATAAAATTTCCGCGATGGTCAGCCCCGCTGTGGTGCTGTACGGCAGTCAGTTGGCATCCGTAACCGATGTGTTCAACGCCATTTTGGTGCGCGGCGACGCCATCGGCGATGTTGTATTCTACGGCAAAGGCGCCGGGAAACTGCCCACCGCAAGCGCGGTGGTTGCCGATGTGATTGACTGTGCAAAGCATGTTGCGCGCAAAAAATCCTTTGGTTGGGGCAAAAGTGCGGAAAACTATGTGGTGGACCACAAAACACTGAAAACGGCGGTGTATATCCGCGCAGAGGTTGCCGACAAAGACGCCGCTTTGAAAGCCGTTGCAGAAAAACTCGGCAAGGTGAAAGTGCTTTCTCGTGAAAATGCGCCCGCAACCGAATTGGCTTTCGTTACGCCGGTTGACACCGAGCAGGTGCTTTGCGAAAACTTAAAAGCGGCGGGGATTGTACCGCAATCCTTCATTCGCGTGACGGATTATTGAGAATAGGTTTTAAGTAGGTAAACATTCGGCGCAGAAGCGCCGATTTTGGAGGTTTTTATGGGACTGATTGTTCAGAAATTCGGCGGCAGTTCGGTTGCCAATGCCGAAAGAGTAATGAATGTCGCGAACATCGTCACCGATACCTACCGCGCAGGCAACGATGTTGTCGTGGTGGTTTCGGCGCAGGGCGATACGACCGACGATTTGATTGAAAAGGCGCGCGAGATTAACCCCGCGGCGTCGAAACGCGAAATGGATATGCTTTTAACCTCAGGCGAGCAGATTTCCATTGCGTTGCTTGCAATGGCGATTGAAAAACTCGGTTGTCCGGTGGTATCTTTGCTTGGCTGGCAGGCAGGGTTTAATACCAGTTCCGCTTACGGTATGGCGCGCATCAAATCCATTAAAACAGACCGTCTGCGTGCGGAAATCGACCGTCACAACATCGTGGTGGTTGCAGGGTTCCAAGGCATTAACAAATATGATGACCTAACCACGCTCGGGCGCGGCGGCTCGGATACCAGCGCCGTAGCAATTGCGGCGGCAATGCACGCCGACCGTTGCCAGATTTTCACCGATGTGGAAGGCGTATTTACCGCCGACCCGCGCAAAGTGGAAAACGCGAAAAAATTACAGGAAATTACCTATGACGAAATGTTGGAACTTGCTACGCTCGGCGCGCAGGTGCTCAACAACCGTTCCGTCGAAATGGCAAAGAAATACAATGTGGAAGTTGAAGTGCTTTCCAGTTTGAAAAGAGTGCCCGGCACAATTGTTAAGGAGGTCGCAAAAATGGAAAAAATGCTTGTCAGAGGTGTCACGAAGGATACCGATGTTGCCCGTATATCTGTAAAGAAAATCCCCAACAACCCCGGTGTTGCGTTTAAACTGTTCGCAAAACTGGCGCAGAAGAAAATCAATGTGGACATCATTCTGCAATCCGTCGGCAGAGATGAAACCAAAGATATTACCTTTACGGTTTCCAAGGAAAACGCCGACGAGGCGGTCAAAGCCGTGCTGGATACCTTTGATATGGAAGAGAGCAATGTCATTTGTGACAAAGAGGTTGCCAAAATCTCTGTGGTCGGTGCGGGTATGGAGTCCCACCCCGGCACGGCGTCCAAAATGTTCGAGGCACTGTATGAGCACGACATCAACATTGATATGATTTCTACCAGCGAAATCAAAATTTCGGTGTTGATTGATTTGAAAGACGCTGACCGTGCGGTTTCCGCTGTGCACAAGGCATTTTATCCCGCATAAGCCCCCATTACAAACAAAACAACTACTGCACATACCGAGAAACGTTCTTTGTAAAACAAGCGCGTTTCTCGGTAAAAAAATATCCCGTTTGTCAAACCGATTGGCTGACAAACGGGAATTTTTGTATTGCACAAAAACTTATTTGAGTTCGACTTTTGCGCCGACTTCTTCCAATTTTGCCTTAGCAGCCTCTGCCTCTTCTTTCGGCATAGCCTCTTTAAGGGTTTTGGGAGCGCCGTCAACAAGAGCCTTTGCTTCGCCGAGGCCAAGACCGGTGATTTCACGAACAGCCTTGATAACCTTGATTTTTTCAGCGCCGACTTCTGCAAGAACAACATCAAATTCGGTCTTTTCTTCAGCCGCTGCTGCGCCGCCTTCTGCGGGTGCTGCTACTGCGACTGCCGCTGCTGCGGAAACGCCGAATTCTTCTTCGACTGCGTGTACGAGTTCGGAAAGTTCAAGAACGGACATTGCTTTGATTTCTTCAAGCAATGCGGTAACTTTTTCAGATGCCATTGTATTTTCCTCCAATATTTTGATAATTTTTAAAGATTATTCAGCAGGGGTTTCCTCTGCTGCGGGTGCTTCGGCTGCGGGAGCCTCAGCGGGTGCCTCTTCGGCAGGTGCTGCTTCTTCGGCAGCAGCGGGGACTTCTTCCCCACTCTTGTCAACAACAGCCTGAATTGCACGCGCAAAAGCGGCAATCGGCGCGTTGAATGCGCTAAGCACAGTCGCAAGCAAGACTTCGCGAGACGGAAGTTTTGCAAGGCTCTGCAATTTCGCAAGGTCGATAACCTCGTTATCAAGGAAACCGCCCTTCAATTTGAAGTTGTCATTGCCGTCGGCATATTTGCCGAGAATTCTTGCAGCGGCAACGTAATCATCCGCACTGGTTGCAACGGCAGTGGTGCCTTCCAAAACGCTGTCGAGTTCTGCAAGGTCTGTGCCTTCAATCGCCAAGTGGATGATGGTGTTTTTCGTGACGGTGTATTGCACGCCGGCTTCACGAAGTTCTTTACGAAGTTTCGTATCGTCCGCAACGGAAATACCTTTGTAATCCACGATAACACCTGCGCAGGCAGCATCAAAGCGTGCTTTGAGGTCAGCAACCTGCTGTTTCTTCATTTCCAATACTTTCTCACTGGGCAAACGGATTCACCTCCTAAAAGAATTTTTCGCTTGCTTTATGAGATAAGAAAGCGCCTTTCCCGAAAGGTCGGAAAAGGCGTGTAAAATCAACATTTCACAACTTTTCCTCGGCAGGCGGACAAAAATGCCCTTACGCAAAACGCACCTGCTGTCTTCGGCAAGCGGATATTATATTAACATTTCAAAAGGGAAATGTCAATACCTTTGTTTTACTCAGCCGCAACGGGTGCTGCGCCGAGTTTGTTGGCGTTCACTTTCACGCCGGGGCCCATTGTGGTCGCAACCACGCAGGATTTGATGTACTGACCTTTCATTGCGGCGGGTTTCGCCTTGACGATAGCGTCCATCAATGTGTTGAAGTTTTCAGCCAATTTTTCGGGGCCGAAAGATACTTTGCCGATGGGGCAGTGAATGATATTGGTTTTGTCCAATCTGTATTCAATCTTACCGGCTTTTGCTTCGGTAACGGCTTTTGCAACATCGGGGGTAACCGTACCGGCTTTCGGCGAAGGCATCAAGCCACGCGGGCCGAGCACTTTACCGAGACGGCCGACCAAGCCCATCATATTGGGCGCGGCAATGCAGACATCAAAGTCCATCATACCGCCCTGCACCTGTGCAACGAGGTCTTCCGCACCGACGATTTCCGCGCCGGCTGCTGCTGCTGCGTCTGCGTCCGCACCTTTTGCGAATACGGCAACGCGTACTTTTTTACCTGTGCCGTTGGGAAGCACAACCGCACCGCGAACCTGCTGGTCAGCGTGGCGGGAGTCAACGCCCAAACGGACATGGATTTCAACGGTTTCGTCAAACTTCGCCGTTGCTGTTTTTACTGTAAGGGCAAGCGCTTCATCGGTGTCGTACAGTTTGGTTCTGTCGACAAGTTTTGCGCTTTCCACATATTTTTTACCGTGTTTCATAACTACTAATTTCCTCCCATAAAGTGGTTAAATCGGATGTTTCCTCCCACAAAGGAGCATCAGTCCTCGACCGTAACGCCCATAGAACGCGCAGTCCCGGCGATCATGCTCATTGCGGATTCCACGCTCGAAGCATTCAGATCGGGCATTTTGGTTTCCGCGATCTTGCGAATCTGTTCGCTCGTGATTTTTGCGACCTTGGTCTTGTTCGGAACGCCCGAACCACTCTCGATACCGCAAGCCTTTTTGATAAGCACTGCCGCGGGCGGAGTTTTCGTTACGAATGTGAAAGAACGGTCTGCATAAACCGTGATAACGACGGGGATAATCATACCCATATCGTTTTTGGTGCGTTCATTGAATTCCTTTGTGAACGCCATGATGTTAACGCCGTGCTGACCGAGTGCCGGACCAACGGGCGGTGCCGGTGTTGCTTTGCCGGCGGGGATTTGCAGCTTAATAAAGCCTACAACCTTTTGAGCCATTTGTTTGCACCTCCAAAATTCGTGGTAGTGGCGGAACAGTTGACTTCGACTGCCCCTCCCACGGCGCGTGTTGCCACACGCCATAAAAAGCGGATTTTCCGCTGATTACCAAACTCATTCTTTGACCGTTTCCACCTGGTCAAGTTCCAAATCGACGGGCGTTTCTTTGCCGAACATCGAAATGATGACGCGGACGGAATTGCGGTCGGTGTCGATATCGTCCACCACGCCGATGACGCCTTCAAACGCGCCGTCGATAATGGAAACCATATCGCCTTTTTCGTAATTGACCTCAACCACGCGTTTTTCAACGCCCAGTTTGAGGACTTCCTCCTCCGTCAGAGGAACGGGTTTGCTTTCGGGACCCACAAAGCCGGTTACGCCGCGCGTATTGCGCACAACATACCAAGCGTCATCGGTCATTTTGACTTCGTCCGTGTCCTCATTTTCAAAGACAGCGAACTTGACAAGCACATACCCGGGGAAAATTTTGCGCTCCACCTCTTTTTTCGAACCGTCCTCGCGGATTTCGGTGACGGTTTCGGTGGGTACGCTGACTTCAAGGATTTGGTCATGCATTTTCCGATTTTCCACAACGGTCTCGATATTTGCGGCGACCTTGTTTTCATAACCGGAATAGGTATGCACAACATACCATTTTGCATTTTCTGCCATAAAACGCCCTCCGTTACATACCGAACAGACCGGAAATCATTTTGCCTGCTTCGGCAGCAACGGTTTCGTCTTCGCCGACTTTCTTGGCAAGATTGACAAGCGCCTGTATGCTTTCAGAAAGACCTGTATCCACAAGCCAAAGGATTGCGGCAAGAATCGTCACGATGACCAAAACAACCGCTGTGCTTTTCAGCACGGTTTTTCTGTCCGGCCAAACGATTTTTTTGCATTCGCCTTTTTCGTCCTTAAAGAACTTGGCAATCGCCTTGCCCATACGCACAAAAATGTTGGCTTTTTTATCCTTTGCGTCTTTCGACGAAGCGCTCTTTTTCGCTGCTTTTTCCGCTTTCGGGTTCGACTTTGAGTTTTCGGCAACTTCTTTTTTGATTTCGTCAGCCATAATACTCCTCCGTCTTATTTGGTTTCTCTGTGGAGTGTGTGTTTCTTGCAGAATCTGCAATACTTGTTCATCTCCAACCGGTCAGGCGTGTTTTTCTTGTTTTTCTTCGTGTTGTAGTTGCGTTGCTTGCATTCCGTGCAAGCGAGTGTGATTTTGACTCTCATTTCGGCACCTCCGTTATTCGCGGGTTAACCCGCAGCATAGCCTACCTCAAAAAGCAGGGCACAAAAAAAGAACCCTCCAAGAGAGGTACAGATACTATATCACACGCAGGGCAGTTCGTCAAGCATTTTTTTGTATTTTTCCGCATCATTGCAAAAAGCGTGCCCCTGCAGCGATTTTTTATTATGTTTTTTACTTATATTAAATAGTATAAATTTTAATTTAGCGGCGTAGCCGCAATCCTTATATTCCTCCCTCTGACGAGGGAGGTGGCA
>CAMGGF010000021.1 GCA_946055445.1 uncultured Ruminococcus sp.
GTGCGGCTGTTATTTCAATGGCATTGCATTGCCCGAAAGCATAAAACCTTTGGCATCCTATTTCAATGAGGCAGGCTATGAAACCGCTTATGTCGGGAAGTGGCATTTGGCATCTGACCGTTTTCCCAATATCGGTGTGCATTGTGAGAAAACTGCCGTTCCGAAAGAACGCCAAGGGGAATATAAAGATTGGTGGCGTGCCGCCGATGTTTTGGAATTTACCTCGCACGGGTATGACGGCTATGTGTTTGACGGCGACGGCAACAAAATTGAATTTGAGGGGTACCGTGCAGACTGCATAACGGATTTTGCCCTGGAATATATCGAACAAAAGACCTCGGATAAACCGTTTTTCCTGTTTCTTTCGCATATTGAGCCGCACCATCAAAATGACCGCCATTGCTATGAGGGACCGACAGAAACCGTGCCGAAATATAAGGATTATCCTATCCCCGATGACCTTTCCTTTTTGCCCGGGGATTATCGGGAAATGTACCCTGATTATATTGCCGCGATTGACAGCCTTGACAAAAATGTCGGTAGATTGGTTGAAAAACTGAAAGAAAAAGGCATTTACGAGAATACGGTTATCATTTATTCCAGCGACCACGGCTCGCATTTCAAAACGCGCAATGCCGAGTATAAACGCACTTGTCATGACAGCGCTACGCATACACCGCTGATTATCGCGGGCGGGCCGTTTTCGGGCGGCGAAAAAGATGAACGGCTTGTCAGTTTGATTGACCTGCCGCCGACATTTCTCGATTTGGCGGGTATAAAAATTCCCGAAAGTTATATGGGAAAATCTATTTTAAAAATGCGTGAAAATGACGAAGAACGCGACTGCGTGTTTATGCAAATCAGTGAAAGTCAGTGCGGGAGAGCCATTCGTACGAAAAAATATAAATATGCTGTTCGCGCGGTTGGTGCAGGGATGACGAAATACCGTGCAAAGTATTATTTTGAAGATTATCTGTATGATTTGCAAAAAGACCCGATTGAACGCTGTAACCTGATTCAATCGCCCGAATATAAAGATGTACGCGCAGAACTGCGGCAAATGCTGATTCGGGAAATGGTCAATGCAGGGGAAAAGACGCCGAAAATTTTACCTGCGCGCATGGTTCGAAAGAAATAAACAAACCGAGATTTTATCAGAAATGCACGAAAAGACAGGCAAGAATTGCGCTTGCTTGTCTTTTTTTCTGAATTTTTGCAAGAAACAAAAACACATATTGCAAAAAAACATAAAATGTATTACTATTTATGGGCAATAAAAAACTTGAATGAAATTCGGAGGGCGAAAAAATGCAGTACTCGCAAATGTCTAAAGACGAGTTGCGTGCGCGTAAAGCGGAACTCGACAAGGAGTTTGCCGAAATTAAAGCATTAAACTTGAAATTGGATATGTCCCGCGGAAAACCCGGCGCTGACCAGTTGGATTTATCTATGGATATGTTGAAAACCGTTATCGGTGTTTGTGATTGCAAAGCGGAAAACGGCTTTGACTGCCGAAATTACGGCGTTTTAGACGGCCTGCCTGAATGTAAGGCGTTGTTTGCCGAAATGTTAGAAGTCAGCCCCGACAATATCATTATCGGCGGTGCGTCGAGTCTGAATTTGATGTTTGACTATATTTCGCAGTGTATGACAAAGGGTGCGGGCGGTGCGCCTTGGATGCAACAGGGGAAAATAAAATTTATTTGCAATGTGCCCGGCTATGACCGCCATTTCACCATTTGCGAGCACTTCGGCATTGAAATGCTCAATGTGGAAATGACCGAAAACGGCCCCGATGTGGACAAAATCCGCGAACTCGTGAAAGACGAAAGCGTCAAAGGTATGTTCTGTGTGCCGAAATACTCCAATCCCGACGGCATCACTTATTCTGACGATACCGTGCGTGCGCTAGCGGCCTTACAGCCTGCGGCAAAGGATTTTCGTGTGATTTGGGATAACGCGTATGTCGTGCACGATTTGACCGACACACCGGACCGTCTTTTAAATATTTTTGAAGCCTGCAAGCCGTTTGGTACGGAAGATATGTTTGTGGAGTTTACTTCCACTTCCAAAATCAGTTTTCCGGGCGCCGGTGTTTCGGCAATCGCAGCATCGGAGAACAATATTCAGGCGATTAAAGCGCGGCTTTCTATGCAGACGATCAGTTATGACAAACTGAACCAACTGCGCCATGTCAAATACTTTAAGAATTTAGACGGTATCACCGCGCATATGAAAAAACACGCGGCGATTATCGCGCCGAAATTCAAAATTGTTTTAGATGCTTTGGATGCGCAACTCAAAGAAAATGATTTGGCGCGTTGGACAAAGCCGAACGGCGGGTATTTTATCAGTCTGAATACGACCGAGTGCAGTGCAAAGCGTGTCGGCGAACTCTGCAAAGAACTCGGTGTGGTTTTAACATCGGTCGGCGCAACTTATCCGTATGGCATAGATACGGCAGACAGAAATATCCGCATTGCACCGACATTTCCGTCTACGGGTGATTTGAAAAAAGCGGCTGAGGTGCTTTGCCTTTGCATTAAACTTGCAACGCTTGAAAATTTGGTATAAATAGTGTAGAATACGCATATAGTCAAACCCGCAGTATGAGGGGGAACGCTGTATGCGTATTTTTCATTCCAATCAAAACGAAACACAAAACACTTCACCGTGTCCGTTTGTCACGGCAATCGTTGTTGCCGCAGGCAATTCCACCAGAATGGGCGGCGTGAACAAACAGTTTTTATCGCTTGGCGGTGTGCCGGTTTTGGTGCGTACTTTACAGGCTTTTTCCGCCTGCCCGATGGTCAATGAAATTGTGGTTGCCGCGCGGGAAGAAGATATTGTGGAGATGTTTTCACTGGTTAAAGCATACAAAATTGAAAAAGTGACGGATATTGTCCGCGGCGGCAGTACACGGCAGGAAAGTGTATTTTCCGCGATTCGCCGTGCCTCTCCGTTTGCGGAATACTTTGCAATACATGACGGCGCAAGGCCGCTGGTTTCACAAAAAGTGATTTCGGATACGGTTGAAAAGGCGTTTGCTTTCGGTGCGGCGGCAACGGGTGTCCGCGTGAAAGACACAATAAAGGTGGTTTCCGAAAGTGGTGAGATTATCGATACACCTGACCGCGCTTCGCTTTGGGCAGTGCATACACCGCAGGTATTTGAACGAAATCGGTATCTGCACGCCGCAGACAGCGTAGAAAACAGCGCCGTGTTTACCGATGACTGTAAATTGATGGAAGCGGCGGGTTTTCCCGTTTATATGGTGGAAGGCAGTTACGAAAATATAAAAATTACCACGCCGGAGGATATTTTACTGGCGGAGGGGATATTGCGAGGACAGGAAGAATGAATATGCGTATCGGGCATGGGTATGATGTGCACAAATTGGTCACGGGGCGTAAACTGATTTTAGGCGGCGTTGAAATTGAGAATAACGGCGTTGGGCTTTTAGGGCATTCCGATGCCGATGTACTGTTACACGCTGTCAGCGATGCATTGCTGGGTGCGGCGGCGCTCGGCGATATCGGTAAGCATTTTCCGGATACGGACGAACGGTACAAAAATGCCGACAGTTTGAAATTGCTGTCCGATGTAGTGAATTTGCTTGTAAACTACGGATATACCGTTGGGAATATTGATGCAACTGTGCTCGCGCAAGCACCGAAACTTGCACCGTATATCCCTGAAATGCGGCAAAATATTGCCCGTGTTTGCCGCGTTGATTTAGATGCTGTCAGCGTGAAAGCAACCACAGAAGAAGGATTGGGCTTTACGGGCGCAAAAGAGGGGATAGCCGCGCATGCGGTTTGTCTGCTTGAAAAGGATAAAGAAATCCGCTTTATTTAATCGCTTGGCGGAGGGAATACATTTGCAAAAAATAAAGTGCTTACTGAAAAAATACAAGGAAATTATCTTGTATATACTGTTCGGTGGGCTGACTACCGTCGTGAACTATATCATCTATTTTACTTGCACCGCAGGGCTGCACATTGGTTGGTCACCCGCCACGCTGATTTCTTGGATCGGTGCCGTGTTGTTTGCCTATGTTACAAATCGCATTTGGGTATTTGAAAGTCGGGCAAAAGGGTTTTCGGCGGTTTTCTTTGAGTTTGTAAAGTTTATCGGCGCACGGCTTTTGTCGTTGGGGCTTGAATGGTTGACACTGAAACTGCTCATTGACATTTTGTATATGGATTTGTGGATATGGCGTGATTTACCGCTTGGGGAATTTGTTGCAAAGACGATTGCGCAAATTCTTGTGATTATTGCCAACTATGTGTTCAGCAAATGGGTTGTTTTTCGTAAAATTTTGAAAAATACAGAATAAATATACATTTTTCTTGCATTTTTATGCAATAGGGTGTAGAATAACATTATTCCTAAAGATTTTACAAGGAGTGAACAGAAATGAAAAAAGTTACAAAAGTTTTGGCATTGCTTATGACCTTGGTTTTGGTTGTCGGCGCATTTGCTGCCTGCGGCGGTGAAAAAACGCCTGCGGTTAAAGTCATCAAAATCGACCTCACCGAAGAAGAATATGCATTCGGTGTGGATAAGGAACAACCCGAACTCTTAACCCAGGTCAATGCATTTATTGCGGAAATCAAAGCAAACGGCAAGTTTGAAGAAATTTGCAATAAGTATTTTGCCGACGGTACGCCTGCGGTTATTCAATCTGCAAAGTACGACGAAAGCAAAGACCAATTGGTTGTTGCAACCAACGCGGCATTTGAGCCGTTCGAGTATACCAACGGCGATGGGTACAGCGGTATTGATATGGAAATCGCGGCACTGCTTGCCGAAAAACTCGGCAAAGAGTTGGTTATCCAGAATATGGATTTTGATGCGGTTTGCCTTTCCGTCGGTCAGCATAAATGCGACATTGCAATGGCGGGTCTTACCGTAAACGAAGCAAGAAAAGAGTATGTGAATTTCTCTGATGCGTATTACACCGCTTCACAGCGTTTGATTGTGAAAGGGGATAATACCCAGTTTGACGCTTGCCAGACGGTTGCGGATGTGGAAGCTATCTTGAACTCATTGGACAGCGCCACCAAAATCGGCGTACAGAACGGCACGACCGGTCAGTTTTATGTCGAAGGCGATGAAGATTGGGGTTTTGACGGACTGCCCGTGACCTGTGTCGGTTATAAAAACGGCTCTATGGCTGTGCAGGATTTGATGAACGGCGGCGTGCAGTATGTGATAATTGACGCAGCGCCCGCAGAATGCATTACCGAAGCGCTCAACAAAATGAACTGATTTTAACGAAAATTTCAGCAATGCCCCACGAAAATGCGGTGGGGCATTGTTTTCTGTGTAAGGTATAGTAAATATGAGTGGATTTGATCGTAAAATTCAACGCTTTTTAGAAGTGTTTATAAATGCTGGCGGGTACAATAAAGTGCTTGAAGGCTTGCAGAATACGCTTTTAATTGCGGTTTTGGGCTTGGTCATCGGCATTGTGGTCGGTACGCTGATTGCTACCGTGCGGGTTTTGCCAAAATATAAGCGTCTGCCGCGAATTTTGAACGGAATTTGCAGTTTTTATGTCGGCTTGTTCCGTGGTACGCCGATTGTTGTCCAACTTTTGGTGTTCTATTATGTACTGTTGCCGCTGATGGGGTTGAAAATGACCTCTGTTGCGGTTTCGGTAGTTGTTTTTGGCTTAAATAGTGCGGCGTATATCTCGGAGATTATGCGTAGCGGTATTCAGTCGGTTGACCCCGGACAAATGGAGGGCGGTCGCGCTGTTGGTCTGAGTTACGGCACAACGATGATGCGTATTATCATTCCGCAGGCGGTAAAAAACATTTTGCCGACCTTAGGCAATGAATTTATCGCGTTGATTAAGGAAACCTCTGTTGTCAGTTTCGTCGGTGCTACGGATTTATATGTTGCTTTCAATTACATCGGCAGTAACAGTTATGAATTTATGGTGCCGTATTTGGTGATGGCGCTGATTTATATTGCTTTGGTGCTGATTATCAGTATGCTTGTGAAAGCCATGGAAAGGAGCCTGAGGAAAAGTGATAGAAGTCGTTAACTTAACCAAATGCTTCGGTGATTTGCAGGTGTTAAAAGGGATAGACCTCACCATTGAACAAGGCGAAAAAGTTGTGATTATCGGGCCCTCCGGCTCCGGAAAAAGTACATTGCTTCGCTGTTTAAACTGTATGGAGGATCCTACCTCCGGTCAGGTTTTGTATCACGGTGTCGATTTGACGGATTTTAAAGTCGATATTAATGAACAACGGCAGAAAATCGGTATGGTTTTTCAGCATTTCAATTTGTTTAATAACAAAACAGTGCTTGAAAACATTATGCTTGCGCCTGTGATTACGCAAAAGAAAAAGATGAAAAAACTGCGCCGTCAAAAAGATGCAGACGCAGAAATCAAGACGAAGGCGCAAATCAAGGCAGATGCAAAAGAAAATGCATTGGCTTTGTTAGAGCGTATCGGGCTTACAGATAAGGCCGATGCTTACCCGTCACAACTTTCGGGCGGGCAAAAACAGCGCGTGGCAATCGTGCGTTCTCTTGCGATGAACCCCGATGTGATGCTGTTTGACGAACCGACCTCGGCGCTTGACCCTGAAATGGTCGGCGAAGTGTTGGAGGTTATGAAAGACCTTGCAAAAAGTGGTATGACTATGGTTGTTGTTACGCACGAAATGGGATTTGCGCGTGAAGTCGGTGACCGTGTCATCTTTATGGACGAGGGGAAAATTTTGGAAGAGGGTACGCCCGACGAAATTTTCAATCATCCGAAAAATCCGCGTTTGCAGGAGTTCCTTTCCAAGGTTTTATAAGAATCTGCACATAAAAAAGGACGAGTGTTTTGCACTCGTCCTTTTGCTGTTGCAAATTGCATTAAACCTCTGCAATGACTTCAACTTCTACCAAAACATCTTTCGGCAATGCCGCCGCTGCAACGCAGGAACGTGCAGGTTTCGAGGTGAAGTAGTTTCCGTAAATACCGTTAAAAGTTGCAAAATCCGACATATTTTTGAGGAAACAGGTGGTTTTAATTACCTTGTCAAAACTTGAACCCGCCGCCTGTAAAAGCGCGCCGATGTTTTTGCAAACCTGTTCGGTTTGTCCTTCAATGGTCGAGGCTTCAACTTCGCTTGTGGCGGGGTTGATGGCAATTTGCCCTGAGGCATACAAAATGCCGTTTACGATTTTTGCCTGCGAATACGGACCGATTGCCGCAGGTGCGTTTTCGGTATGTAAGGTTTCAATCATTTTTTATCCTCCTGAAATCAATATGCTTTTATCATATAACCTTTGGAAATCAAAGCGTTTTTGATGGACTCAATATGTTCAAAATTACGCGTTTCCAAAACCAACCGCAAATAACATCCGTTAATATCCGAGCCTTCTGACGCGCGTTCGTGGTGTACGGAAATAATATTGCCGCCCTCGCTTGCAATCGTGTCTGCAACGCCTTTTAACTGACCGGGTTTGTCAAGCAGTTCAATCGTGAGCGAGTAAGTTCTGCCGGACTTTAACAAACCGCGCTTAATGACGCGCGAAAGAATGGTTACATCAATATTGCCGCCGGAAACAAGACAGCAAACCTTTTTTCCTTTAATATCCACCTTGTTGAACATTGCCGCCGCAACGGAAACCGCACCGGCGCCTTCGGCAATCAGTTTTTGCTGTTCAATCAATGCCAAAATTGCCGCGGCAATTTCGTCTTCGGAAACAGTAACAATGCCGTCAACATATTTTTGGCACATTTCGAAAGTGACATCGCCGGGTTCTTTTACGGCAATACCGTCGGCAATGGTAGAAACTTCGTCCAATCTTTCGATTTTGCCGTCTACAATCGAATTGAACATACTTGGGGCGCCCGCCGCCTGCACGCCGTATACCTTCACTTTCGGGTTCAAGGCTTTAATGGCAAATGCAACGCCGGAAATCAGCCCGCCGCCGCCGATGGGCACAATCACAACATCCACATCGGGCAACTGTTCTAAAATTTCCAACCCGATTGTACCTTGCCCCGCAATGACATCTTCATCATTAAACGGGTGAATGAAAGTGTAGCCCTTTTCGTCTTTTAACTGTAACGCACGGTTATATGCGTCATCATACACACCTTCGACCAAGCAAATGTCTGCACCGTATTTGCGCGTTGCTTCCACTTTGGAAATCGGTGCACCGTCCGGCAAACAAATCAACGATTTAATCCCGTTTTTTGTAGCGGCAAGCGCTACGCCCTGCGCGTGATTACCGGCCGAACAGGCGATAACGCCTTTGGCTTTTTCTTCGTCGGACAACTGCGAAATCTTATATGCCGCACCGCGCACCTTAAACGAACCCGTAACCTGCAAATTTTCGGTTTTCAAATGCACTTCACAGTCGGGGTTGATTTTCGGTGCCATAATCATATCCGTGCGTCGAATGACATCTTTCAACTGAAATGAAGCGTGATACACTTTGTCGAGTGTCAGCATTGTTTTATCTCTTCTTTCAATCCAAGTTTCATTCCATTATATACCTGTTTTGTATAAAAATGCAATAATAAATCCGAGAAAGGATGAGAAAATTTCAAAATGATTAAATTTCAGTATTTTGTTGCTTTATTAGCGATTTTGTTTTATAATTTTGAGCAACTGATTTTTTAGGTGATAAAAATGAAAAAGATGCAAAAAATCATGCCGCTTTGGGGGCCTTACTCCAAAAAATACAGCGGAATTTCCCGTATTACCGATCATGAGGAAAAAGGCGTTCGCTTTGATTTGGTTGTAAGTCCTGCGGTTTCCAATACCAATACCTGCCCGCCGAATGTGACTATTCCCGTCGGGGTGCATCCGTGGACGGCGAAAGCAGATTATTCCCATTACGCGTACCGCTGTGATTTGGAATGGAAAGACAAAATTTATGCGGATGTTTCGTTTACAAAACTGACGGACGAAAGCGTTTTGGTGCGCACGCAGATTTTTAACAATTCCGATTTGCCGCAAAACTGTCTTGTAAACTTCTTTTCGGCGTTGGAGTTTCCGTCGAAATATAAAACGACGGTTTCGCTGCCCGAAAAGTGCGTTTTCAAAAAGGCATTGGATTATGTTACCTATGACTACCATACCCGTCGCCCGTGGGACGAGCAGGTGATGGACGCAATGCACAAAGGAGAGTTCTTTGACGATGCGTTTACACAGCACCGCGGGCTCGGTGACCGCGACAATAACCGCTATATCCTGCAAAAATTCCCGAAATTCGGGGAAGAAGCGGGAGACAGCGTTTCCTATGTATTTGACGGTGTTTCCGATTTTGAAAATCCTGTTTTAACCGTGCGCTATCAAACAACGAGCGAAAAAGACAGCACCTTTACACTAAACGGTGAACCTGTTGTTTTTCCTGCCACGCAGAACGGTTTGCAAACCGTTCAGTTTCCCATGCCGCGCCCGAATGGCAATGATGTAACATTGAACTTTGAATCCTGCGGCACAGGCGGGGTAGAGTTGGATTTTTTGGCTGTGACGGAGAAAAAAGATGCCGCAAAAATTATCTGCCAAGCGGAAAAGCATCACTTTGTGCCGCAAATGCAAACCGAAGTTTTAGCCGACGGTGCAAAGGCCGTGTATCAGTACGATGGGGTGCAAAATCCGTTTGTGATTCGTACCTTCAATCAGGACATCCGTTTTCGTGATTTTCCGACAGGCGCTTTAGAGGACAGCCCGACCTCTCGCATTACACAACCCGACGAAAGTTTCGGCGATATGCTGGAACAATTCTCCGGGTCATTTTCCGAAAAGCACAGCGACAACGGGTTTTATCATAATACGGTTGTGCATACCATTTTTATCGCGCCGATGACCTCGAAAATCGAATATGCGGTGATTTCTTACGGCGAAACGGAGTATCAAACGCCGCAGGTATATGAAACGGTATACCGTGATGCCGTAAACGGCTTGGAGCCGCTTTGTTATACACAAGCGGGCGCGCCGTATGCGTTTTCCAATCAACTTTTGCGTGCGGCAATGTTTCAAAATACGGTTTATCCTTTGTATCTGCACGGTGATTATGTGGTCCATCACACCCCGGGCAAACGCTGGGACTCTTTCTACACTTGGGATTCCGGCTTTATCGGCTTGGATATGGCATTGTTTGCGCCCGAAATTGCAGACGGTATTTTGGATATGTATTTCAGCGACAAAGACAATTCGGACTACGCCTTTTTATTGCACGGGTCGCCCGTGCCCGTGCACTTATACCAGTATTTTGAAATGCTGAACCATCAGAATGACAAAACGGCACTGTATGGCTATTATGACCGTGCAAAACTGTTTTATGACTTTTTGGCGGGTAAAATAAACGGCTCTGTGACGGCAAAATTCAAAAGCGGATTAACTACGACTTTTGATTATTTCTATAATTGCAGCGGTATGGATGATTTGCCGCCGCAAAAAGCGATGTACCAAGAGAATTTGCAACGCTTCTGTGCGCCCGCTATTTCCTCTTCACAGGTCATTCGCACGGCAAAAATGCTGAAAATTATCGCGGAGCATCTCGGTAAAGATGCAGATGTGCAAACTTATCAGGCGGATATTGACCGATTGACTGACGCTTTACAAAAATGGTCTTGGGACGAAGACTGCGGTTATTTTTCCTATGTGGTGCACGACGAAAACGGCAATCCGCAGCAGAAATACCGTGCAAAAGACGGCGAAAACCTGAATAAAACAATGGACGGTATTTACCCGTTAATGGCGGGGGCGGTGACCGAGGCGCAAAAAGAGAGAATTCTCGGGCATTTAAAAAGTGACAACGAATTGTTTACCCCGGTCGGTATCAGCGCGGTAGACAGAACTGCCGGGTATTATTTGCCAAACGGCTATTGGAACGGAAATGTGTGGCTTTCACACCAGTGGTTTGTTTGGAAAACCATGTTAGACCTCGGCGAGGCGGATTTTGCCTATAAAATTGCCGAAACAGCATTGAAGGCGTGGAAACGCGAGGTGGAATACTCTTATTACACCTTTGAAATGTTCAGCATTGAAACGGGACGCGGCGGTTGGTTCCACAATTTCGGCGGCCTTTCTGCACCGATCAACCTTTGGTCTGCGGCATATTTTACACCCGGTACATTCCAAAGCGGTTTTGATACATTTTGTGAATCTGCCGCGTTTGACAATGCATTTACAGACTTTTGCGGCGTTTTTTCCACTTACGGCGCACACAATGCCAAACTGCTTGTGGTTATGGCAGAGGGGAAAGAATACCGCGTAACCCTAAACGGTGAAACGGCCGTTTTTTCACAGCGTTTCAGCGGTATGTTTGAAATTGACCTACCGAAAAACTGCAAGAATACAGAAGTACGGATTCAACTTGTATAATCTTCAATGATTTTTTGTATTTCAGCATCATTTTCGGCAGTGATTCCGTTTTTGATTTTTTCCTGTTCCGCTTTCGGCAGGCTGTCCAAATACACATCGTAAATTTCCACGGGCATAGCATATCCGCGCGCAAATAAGGCAAGTTTTCCCTGATAGACGGACAAAGTGTACTTCGGAATATGCGTTTGCGTGTTTTGCGGCACCGTGTTCTTCGCCTCTCCCGCATTGAGTGAAATCATGCCGACGCAAGCAACAAGAAATATGGCAAAGAGAACGATTCCGAGGCATTTTAACAGTGTTTTATGCATAGTTTCACTTCCTTTTTTTGTTATTTTGCGCCGAAACAGATTATTTTATGAATTTTCGGGGAAATTTGGAAATTTTTAATGAAATACGGACAAAAATATGTTACAATACCTATAATATCTGTTCGTATGCATATTTTTCGTTCTTCGGAGGGCTTTTATGGCGACCAATCGAAAAAAATCCAATACGCGTAAGCGCCGCATTCGATCCAAAAAGCAACGAAACGCTTTAACGGTTTTGTTTTGCTTGGCTTTGACTGCTTTGATGACGGTGCT
>CAMGGF010000022.1 GCA_946055445.1 uncultured Ruminococcus sp.
AGAAAAGCAGACCCCGTGCTTTTAGAGCCGATTATGAAGGTTGTTGTCATCGTTCCCGAAGAGTATATGGGCGATGTTATCGGCGACCTGAACTCCCGTCGCGGCGAAATTCAGGGCTTTGAGGACAGAACCGGCGTCAAGCAGATTAACGCGCATGTGCCGCTGTCCGAAATGTTCGGTTACGCCACAGACTTGCGCTCGAAGAGCCAAGGCCGCGGGCAGTATGTTATGGAACCCGACGGATACAAAGAGGTTCCGAAGTCTATCGCAGAGAAAATTATTTCCGAGCGTACAAAGAAAGACTAATTTTCGAAAAAGACTTGAAATTTTGCCTGATTATTGGTAAAATACAAGCACATAGCATTTTGTAAAACAATTGCGCTAAATAAAGGAGGAAAATTCCAATGGCAAAGGAAAAATTTAACCGTAGCAAACCGCACGTTAACATTGGTACCATCGGCCACGTTGACCATGGTAAAACCACGTTGACCGCTGCAATCACCAAGACGCTCGCTATGAAGGGCTATGCTAAGTTCGAAGCATATGACATGATCGACAAGGCTCCCGAAGAGAGAGAGCGCGGCATCACAATCAACACTGCACACGTTGAGTATGAAACCGATACTCGTCACTATGCACACGTTGACTGCCCCGGCCACGCCGACTATATCAAAAACATGATCACCGGTGCTGCACAGATGGACGGCGCTATCCTTGTTATCGCTGCTACCGACGGCCCGATGGCACAGACCAAAGAGCATCTTCTTCTTGCTCGTCAGGTTGGTGTTCCCTACATCATCGTATTCCTGAACAAAGCAGATCAGGTTGACGATCCGGAACTCCTTGAACTCGTTGAAATGGAAGTTCGTGAAACCCTTTCCGAGTATGGCTTCCCGGGCGACGACACGCCGATTATCGTTGGTTCTGCTCTCAAAGCACTCGAATACAACGGCGGCGACATGGCTGCTCCCGAACTCAAACCGATCTGGGATTTGATGGACGCTGTTGACAGTTACATCCCGACTCCCGACCGTAAAGCAGACCTTCCCTTCTTGATGCCCATCGAAGATGTTATGACCATCTCCGGCCGTGGTACTGTTGTTACCGGCCGTGTTGAGCGTGGCCAACTCAAGACCGGCGAAGAAGTTGAAATCGTTGGTTTGAGCGATGAAAAGAAAAAGACCGTTGTTACCGGTATCGAAATGTTCAGAAAGACTTTGGACTATGCAGAAGCAGGCGACAACATCGGTGCTCTTCTTCGTGGTATTCAGAGAACCGAAGTGGAACGCGGTCAGGTTCTTTCTAAACCCGGTTCCATTCATCCCTACACCAAGTTCAAAGGTCAGGTTTATGTCCTGAATAAAGATGAAGGCGGCCGTCATACTCCGTTCTTCAACAACTATCGTCCGCAGTTCTATTTCAGAACCACCGACGTTACCGGCGTTATCTCCCTGCCCGCCGGCACCGAGATGTGCATGCCCGGCGACAACGTCGAAATGGATGTTGAATTGATTACCCCCATCGCAATTGAAGAGGGTCTTCGTTTCGCTATCCGTGAAGGCGGCCGTACAGTTGGTTCGGGCGTTGTTGTTGCGGTTTCCGACTAATAACAACCCTGTCTGATTGACAAAACACTTCCCCCGAATTTCGTGCACACGAAGTTCGGGGGATTTCTTTGGGCTTTATTCTTGCAAAGCAGTAAAAAAGAGCGAATTTTTAAATTCGCTCTTTTTTTCTATGGTTTTTGGTTTATTCCGCTTTTGCAAATTGGCTTTGATACAAATCATAGTAAAATCCGTGCTGTGCGAGGAGTTCGTTGTGCGTGCCTTGCTCTATAATCTGCCCGTCGCGCATCACCAATATGATATCGGCGTTTTGTATGGTCGAAAGGCGGTGTGCCACAATGAAACTCGTGCGCCCCTGCATTAACTTTGCAAACGCCTTTTGAATACGGATTTCCGTGCGTGTGTCGATGTTGCTGGTCGCTTCATCTAAAATGAGCATCGGCGGCTTTTTGAGCATAACCCGCGCAATGGCGAGCAACTGCCGCTGTCCTTCGGAAATATTGTCGCCGTTTTCCGTCAGCACCGTGTCATAGCCTTTGGGCAATCGTTTGATGAAACTGTGCGCGTGCGCCGCCTTTGCCGCTGCAATGATTTCTTCATCACTCGCATTCGGCGCGCCGTAGGCAATGTTTTCCCGTACCGTACCGCAGAAGAGCCAAGTGTCTTGCAACACCATACCGAACGCGCCGCGCAGGCTGTCACGTGTGACCTCTGCCGTATTCTGCCCGTCAACCGTAATTTTGCCGCTGTTTATATCGTAAAATCGCATTAACAAATTGATAAGCGTGGTTTTACCGCACCCCGTCGGGCCGACAATCGCCACCGTTTGCCCGGGTTTTACCGAAAGAGAGAAATCCTGAATCAGCGGTTTTTCGGGAGAATATGCAAATGCAATGTTTTGGAAATCCACCGCACCGTTCTCTACCTGTAAGGCGGGCATCACGCTGTCATCGGGTTCATTTGCGGCATCTAACAGGCTGAATACGCGTGCCGCGCCCGAAAGCGCATTTTGAAATTCCGCAACTACGCCCGAAATTTCGTTAAACGGCTTTGTGTATTGTGAACAGTAGGCGAGGAACGAAGTCAGTTCCCCGACGGAAAGACTGCCGCGCACGCAAAGCACCGCGCCGACAGTGGCAACGCCTGCATATACCGTCGCATTGACAAATCGTGTGCAGGGGTTGGAAAGCGCCGAATAAAAATGTGCGATGACGCCCACTTTTTGCATATCCGTGTTCATTTTTTGGAATTTTTCTTCGTTGACTGCTTCCATTGCAAACGATTTTACAACCGTTTCGTTTTCAATCATTTCCGAGGCAAATCCTGTGAGTTTGCCGCGCAGTTTCGCTTGTTCGCGGTATTTGTCGTGCGTGTGCCGTGCAATAAAGGACGATACAAAGAACGAAAGCGGCGTCAAAACCACCACAACCAGCGCAATCCACGGATTTAACAGGAACATAAACACGAGCGTGCCGAGAATGGTGACAACACCTGAAAAAACTTGCGTAAAGCCCTGCAAAAGTCCCGTGCCGACAATGTCAATGTCCGTGACGGCTGTGCTTAAAATATCACCGTGCGCGTTGCGGTCCACAAAGGAAAGCGGTACGCGCCCCAACTTTTCAAATACATCGTTGCGCAGTTTTTCCACCGTGTAATACGAGAGTTTGTTGCTGTGGTAGGTCATAATCCATTGAAACAGCGCCGACAGCACGATGATCACCGCAAGCGCCCCGCCGATTTTGTAAAGTCGCGGAAAATCCACATCGCCCGCCGTGACCATGGTGTCCACCGCAAGCCCGATGAACACAGGCACCAACAGGGAAAGGACAATTCCAATGAATGCCGACAGCACTGCGGCGGTCAGGTTCTTTTTGAACGGGCGAATGTATGAAAGTAAGCGTTTTAAGGTCTGCATTACGCGCCCACCTCGCTTTCCTGTGCTTGCGAGTGGCAAATTTCGCGGTACAGTTCGTTGTCACGGTACAATTCTTCGTGCGTGCCGATACCGCAAAGTACGCCATCGTCTAACAACAGAATTTTATCTGCCGTTTTTACACTGCTTACGCGTTGAGAAACCCAAAAAACCGTTTTGTCTTTGTATGTTTCCCGCAAAGCGCGCCGCAGTTTCAAATCGGTTGCAAAGTCGAGCGCGCTTGATGCGTCATCGAAAATCAAAATTTCGGGATTGCCCAAAAGCGCCCTTGCAATCGTCAAGCGTTGGCGTTGCCCGCCCGAGAAATTCTTGCCGCCCTCTTCCACGGGGGCGTCTAAGCCTTCGGGCAGTTGCCGCACAAATTCCGCCGCTTGCGAAACGCGCAGTGCGGTATCCATTTCTTCGTTTGGAACATCTGTTTTGCCGCACAGCAGGTTTTCACGCACCGTGCCCTTAAACAGCGCGCCGCCCTGCGGCACAATGTGTACAGCACTGCGAAGGGCTTTGTATGTGTAGTCTTTTACATTCTCTCCGAACACCGAAACCGCGCCGCCGTCCGCGTCATACAATCGCCAAATCAGGTTAATAAGTGCCGATTTGCCTGCGCCCGTACCGCCGATAATGCCGACGGTTTCGCCGTGCTTGACGGTAAACGAAATGTTGTTCAACGCCTTTTCTTCGGCAGTGTTAAATGAGAAATCCACCTTGTCAAAGCATACGGCGGTCGCACAAGTTGTGTTGACGGTTGTAATTTCGCCCTCTTGCATCGTCGGTTCGGTTTCTAAAACCGCTTTGACGCGGTCCATACTTGCCGCCGCTTTTGTAAAAATCACAATCACATTGGCAAAAACAATAATAGAAAGCAAAATCTGCGTCATATAATTGGTAAAGGCAATCACTTCGCCTTGTGTAAGATTGCCGACAAATACATTTTTGCCGCCAAAGTACAAAACAGCGACAATGCCTAAATTGATAATGGCAAAGGTGAGGGGATTTAAAAAGGCGTTTAAACGCCCCACGCGTACTTGGATTTTCGTAAAATCCGCATTTTCATCTGCAAAACGGTCGCGTTCCGCTTTGGTCTTTTGAAATGCACGAATGACGCGTATGCCCGCAAGGTTTTCGCTGACAATACGCGAGAGCACATCTAATTTATTTTGAATTTTTTTGTAAAGCGGCAGAGAACGGCTTAAAATGATATACATAATTATGCTGACAAGCGCCCCTGCAATTAAAAAGATAACGGACATTCTAAGGTCAAGCGCCATTGCCATAATGAGTGAGCCTGCAATCAAAAACGGCGAACGGAACATCAGGCGAATGAGCATTGCTACGCCTGACTGAATTTGGTTGATGTCATTCGTCAAACGCGTGACGAGCGTCGCATTGGAAAACCGTGCGCGGTCTGCGGCACAAAGCGTGTGAATTTTTTTGAACACATCGCGGCGCAAATCCGTGCCGACGCCCTGTTGCGCAACGGCCGCCGAGTATTGGCAGATGATGGCAAACAGAAGGCCGACTGCACCGAGGACGAACATCAGCGCGCCCATTTTGAGAATGTATGCCGTGTCCCCGTTTTTTACGCCGACATCAATGATTTTGGACATAACGATGGGCACAAGCAGTTCCAAAATCGCCTCTGCGAGTTTAAAGGCAGGGCCCATGATGAATTGTAATTTGTATTTGCGAAAGTACTTTTTCATTTGGAATTCTCCATCGATAAAAGAATTTTATATAGTATACCATTTTTTTTGAATTTTTCAAGGCAAGGGCTAAAAAATAGGGGGCAAAACAGATGCGTAAATGCATAAAAATTGCCGCTGCCGTTTTGGCAGCGGTGCTTTGTATTTTGGTTGCGCTGTATGCGTGTATCACTTTTGAAATCACCCTGCAAAACACGGGAGCGGGGACGCTGTATGCCGAAAAACAGCGTGTGCATCTGTGTGCGCGCGTAAAAATCCGCATATTACCGAGCGAAACACAGCCGCCGAGTGTGTTGAAACGCATTACCGTCAACGGTACGGATTGTACTGCGTCCGTGCATTTGCAAACCCTATATATCCGCGTGTATGGGGATACCGTTGTGACCGCCGAATTTGAAAGCACGGCAGGCAAAGCCGTGCCTGCCGACGCGCCTGTATTTGTTTAATTCGTTCCCGAAAGAAACTTTCCGAGTAAAGAAAAAACGCACCTATGGCGCGTTTTTTTCAGTTCTTTTATGCTTTTGGAAATACCAATTCCACAGGCGCGTGGTTGATTTGCTGTTCGGGCGGCGGGATTTGCATATAATCACCGTATACCTTGCGCAATTCCTCATCGTTGTTGCCGAGCAAATGAATGGTTGTGCTTTCAAACGGCACTTCTGTAAGCGGAAACATATCGGCTTTTTTAAACATCTTCTTGAGTGCCGTCGGCTGTCCGAATCCTGTGATATATTCGGTTTCGATGTCGTTATATTTGGTGGATTGTTTTTCAAATTGACGGAAAATAAATCGCGGGGAAATGTGCAGAATTTTCAGCGCATAATGCGTGACAAAACAGACTGCCGCCGCCAATTCACCGACAATGCCTTTTAAGGGAATAATCGGGTACGGCGTGCCGCACAAATACAAAAGGCGGTCTAAAAATGTGGTGATTTTCAGTTGGCGCTGTTGCCCCTTTTTGTCGGGCGCAACATTGTCAAACGGAAAAATATCCATAAAAATGCATTGCGGGCACTTGGCGTTTGCGTTTAATGCGGAAACAAATTTGGTGTCGCGCAGCATCAGTTTGACAACGCCGGAAGTGCAACGCTTGTCCGTTTCGGGCGAAAGAATGAAATATTTGTCACCCAATTCCGCATCTGCAATTTCTAAAAATCGGTTGAAATCCGAGCGCAGCATACCGACGTCAATGTCATCGTCCCACGGAATAAACCCTTCGTGCCGCACCGCCCCGATTGCCGTACCGAACAAGGCGAAATAGGGGAGATTGTGTTTTTCACAAACGGCTTTAAAATCGTTGAGCATGTCAATTTGTACGGCGTGCAGTTTTTTGAGCACTTCGGGCGCATAGGGTTTTGCGGTTTCAAATTTTTTCATCGGTAAACCCTTTCGGCTTATTGCATATAAAATTCGGCGATTTGTTCTGCATCACAAAGCCCGTAGTTTTGCGGCAGGGGAAGCGGTAATAGGTCCTCTCCGTCAAACCCGTTTTCCGTGTAATAGTGTACGCCCATAAACTGCGCATACCATTGCAGTACACAGTCGATATGCGGGCTTTGCACATTTGCAATTTTTAAAAAACTTTTAATGATGCACAGCCCGTATGGGAAGTCCTCTAAAAAATAACGAGAGGTAAAGTCCGGCACAAACCCGTCTTTTTCAGCAACCATAGGAGAAAGAATCCCTTGGAATGCGGGAATACCGCTGATTTTTTTGTCATTTTTTCCGGTGTGTCCGATTCATAGTGGATTTTTAAGGAAATAACCTCGGACAAATCCATCGGCAGTTTGCGGCAAAGCGTTTGCAATTCGGCATCGCAGGCAATGAGCATCTCGGAGGAGGGCATATCCCACTCTGCATAAAACAAAATATTGCGCGGATACCGCACGCCGTCTTTATAGTCGCGGAACATCGAATACAACCGCGTGGTGTGCAAAATCGGATTTGAGGGCGTGAGCGTGACCGCCAAATAATTGTCTAACGCGCGGCAGGGCATCCGAAAAAGCGAACCGAGCAGTTCGGCGATCTTCGCGGAATGTGCCCGCGGAATGGCGGCAACGGTGATTTCTTGCTTACGGCTGAGCACATACACGCTTTTTCCGTATTCTTTCAATCTGGCAATGCAGTGCACACGCTGTAATCCGCAGAACACACAGCCCTTTTCAATCAGCGGGCGGCAAACAAATTCCGCCCCGCCGCTGCCGGGCAAAACGCATATGACCGCGCCGCTTGCACATACGGCAAAATGCGCTGTACGGTGGCGGGCAGTGCGTTCGACGGCACGGCAATAAAAACCAAGTTCGCCTTTGCCGTGACCGCGGCGTCGTTCATGATTTCTGCAAGTTCCCCGTAAAGCGTTTCGCCGGTTTCGGAATACAGAACCTCAATTTTTCGGTGCCACGCCTCGGGCTTGGAAGTTAGCAAAGAAACACGGTTTTGTGTATCGGTGGAAAGTTCCCCCAGCAGTACTGTGCCGATGTTTCCGCCGCCGATGACGGTAATGTTCATATTATCTCCTTAATTCTGCGAAGTTCTTTGCGCGGAAAGTTGTTTTTCTGCGGTATTTTTCACAGGATACCGGTGCGCATACCATAGCATGTTTTGCGGTGAATTGCAATATATTGCGCTTTTCTGTCAGCCATTCCCTGTATTTGCCACCGCGCATATGCGTTTTAGTAAGGTATCTTTTTCATTTTCGCATCGCTCTGTGATGACGAGTTCCAACAAGCCGTTTAAAGCGTCGCGAATTTCTTTGCCGTTCGGAATACCCGCCGCTTTTAAATCGTCGCCGTTTACGGCGAGACCGTGTAAATCGTAACACTCGTTGTTTTCAAGAATTTCCGAGAGAAAATCTTCCATACGCCGCAGTTTTTCGTCAATCGCGTGGGGCTGTGCCTTTCCGCGGTTGTCCGCACGTTTAATTTCTATCAGGGCGCGGTAATTTTCAACCCCGATTTCCGACAGCAGTTTTTTTGCCTCAATTTTGGTTTTCGGGGATTTCGTATCGTGCAAGGCAATCCAATTTGTAACCGTTTTCACCGTGCTGTTGTCAAACCGCAGACGCTTTAAAATCGGCAAAACGATTTGCACGCTTGCTTTTTCGTGTCCTTTAAAGTGGTCTTGTCCGTTTTCATCGGTTTTGCGGCAGAGGGGTTTGCCGAAATCGTGAAAGAACATACAAAGTCGCAGGGCTTCACGCGGTGGAATGTTTTCCACGGTTGCAAGTGTGTGGCGGTAAACATCAAAACAGTGATAAACCGTATTTTGCGGGCAATCAAACAACGCGCGCACTTCGGGGATAAACACCGCAATGACTTCGCGGTAATGGTCGAGCACTTCGGCGGCATTTTTGCCGCACAGGAGTTTCGTAAATTCCACGCGAATACGTTCGGCGGCAATTTTGGAGAGGGATTGTCGGTTTCGCAAAATGCTTTCGGCGGTATTCGGCTCGATTGCAAACCCGAGCACCGAAGCAAAACGAATGCCGCGCAAAATGCGCAGGGCGTCCTCTGCAAAACGATGGTCGGGATTGCCCACAGCACGCAAAATGCCGTTTTGCAAATCAAAAAGCCCGCCGCACAAATCCACCACACCGTCTTGTTCATTCCAACAAAGCGTATTAACGGTAAAATCGCGGCGCAGTAAATCCTCTTTCAAATTGCGCGTGAACGCTACGCTTTCGGGGTGGCGCGCATCAAGGTAGTCGCCGTCCACGCGAAAGGTGGTAATTTCCAACGGCACACCGTCTAAAAGCACCGTGACCGTGCCGTGCTGTAAGCCTGTTTCAATCAGACGGCAATCCGCGAACACACGCTCGGTTTCTTCGGGGCGCGCGGCGGTGGTAATGTCCCAATCCAAAGGCGCTTTTCCGAGCAGGCTGTCGCGCACACAGCCGCCGACGGCGTATGCCGAAAAGCCGCTTTCGTTTAAGCGGCGCAAGGCGGTTTTCACTTGTTCGGGTGCGGGAATTTCGGGCATGGTGCGTTCTCCTTTTTTGCGGTTTGCTGTTATTCGTATTTTACCACAATCCGACACCTATTTACAAGAAAAAAGAAATACGATATAATAATATGGATTTATACCTTATATTCCTCCCTCTGTGAGGGAGGTGGCATTTTCGCTTGCGAAAATGACGGAGGGAGCGTAGGGACGGGTGATTCCCCTAACAGGGGAATCACCCCCGCCCTACCCTGAAAATACATTTCGTGTGTAGGGAACGGTCTTGACCGTTCCGCAAAATCACATCAAATTCCGCGGGCGCAACGCGCAAGCGCCCCTACGAATCGTAGGGAACAACCTTAGTGTTGTTCCGCAAAATCGAATTAAAATCCACGGGCGGCCGAGGTCGTTCACCCCTACCCGAAGAAAGGATATATACAATATGAACCAACAAAAAATCGACCGTATTAACTTTTTGGCGAAAAAGAGCAAAACGCCCGAGGGGTTAACCGACGCCGAACGCGCCGAACAGCAGGCGTTGCGGCAGGAATACTTGGCGGGATTTCGCCGCAATTTGCACGCACAACTGGACAATATTTACCTTGTCGATGAAAACGGCAACAAACGAAAATTGGAGAAAAAACAATGAATGAAACCGTAAAATGCGGCAAATACCGCCACTTTAAAGGCAACGAATACGAGGTTTTGGGCACGGCAACCCATTCCGAAACCTTGGAAGAATTGGTTGTGTACCGCGCACTGTACGGTGAGGGCAAACTGTGGGTGCGGCCCGTTTCGATGTGGAACGAAACCGTCGAAAAGGACGGGCAAACCGTAAAACGCTTCGAATTTATCGAAGACAACACAAAATAAGCCGAAATAAACTTGACGAAACCGCTATATATCGTGTAAAATATATAGCGGTATTTTTTTGCAATTTTGAATTTACAGAAAAAGGATGCATTTACGCTATGGCTAAAAAAGCGGAGTACACCGAAGAAAGTATATCTCAATTAAAGGGCGCTGACCGTGTCCGTAAACGCCCCGCCGTTATTTTCGGCTCGGACGGGATTGACGGTTGTCAGCACGCGGTGTTTGAAATTCTGTCAAACTCCATTGACGAGGCGCGCGAGGGGCACGGCGACAAAATCATTGTCACGCGATATTTGGATAAATCCATTGAGGTGCAGGATTTCGGCCGCGGTATACCGATGGATTATAACGAAAAGGAACAGCGCTACAACTGGGAATTGGTGTTCTGCGAACTGTATGCAGGCGGGAAATACAATACCAACAACGGCGGCAGTTACGAGTATTCGTTGGGGCTAAACGGCTTGGGCCTTTGCTCTACGCAGTACGCGTCGGAATATATGGAAGCGGAAATCCACAAAAACGGCACGCGGTATTTGATGCATTTTAAAGAGGGCAATCCCGACGGGGAACTGATTAAAGAACCGTACAATAAGCGCGATACAGGCTCGCGCATTCATTGGAAACCCGACTTAAAGGTCTTTACCGATATTGATATTCCGCTGTCGTATTATCAGGAAACCATTAAACGCCAGGCGGTTGTAAATGCGGGCGTGCGCTTTGTTTTGAAAGACCAGGTAAGCGGCAATACCTTTGACACTTACGAATATTTTTACGAAAACGGCATTGTCGATTACATCAAGGAATTTGCCGCCGAGGACGAGGTTTTTTCTTCTGTGCAGTTTTGGCAGACCGAGCGCAAGGGGCGTGACCGTGCGGACAAGCCCGAATACAAAGTGAAAATCAACGCCGCGCTGTGCTTTTCCAACAAAAAGCAGATGAAAGAGTATTACCACAATTCCAGTTTCTTGGAGCACGGCGGCGCGCCCGAAAAGGCAGTGCGCAGTGCGTTTGTGTCGCAAATTGATGCCTATTTAAAAGCGAACAGCCGCTACATCAAAACCGACAGCAAAATCAATTTTCAGGATATTGAGGATTGCTTGGTTTTGGTGATTTCCTCGTTCTCCACGCAGACCTCTTACGAAAACCAAACCAAAAAGTCGATTACCAACAAGTTTATTCAAGAGGCAATGACTGAATTTTTCCGCCACCAGTTAGAGGTGTATTTTCTCGAAAATCCGTTAGAGGCGGAAAAAATCACCAACCAAATTTTAATCAATATGCGCTCGCGCATTAAGGCGGAAACCACGCGATTAAGTATTAAAAAGACGCTGCAAACCGGCAACGATATGACGAGCCGCGTTGAAAAATTTGTGGATTGCCGTTCCAAAGATGTCAACGAACGCGAAATTTTCATCGTGGAGGGCGACTCGGCGTTGGGCGCTTGTAAACAGGCGCGCGACAGTGCTTTCCAAGCGATTATCCCTGTGCGCGGCAAAATTCTCAACTGCTTAAAGGCGGAATACAACAAAATCTTTAAAAACGATATTATCACCGATTTGGTGAAAGTGCTCGGTTGCGGTGTGGAAGTCACGGGCAAGGCAAATAAAGAACTTTCCTCGTTTAACCTCGAAAATCTGCGTTGGAGTAAGGTCATTATTTGTACCGACGCCGATGTGGACGGGTTCCAAATCCGCACGCTGATTTTGACGATGATTTA
>CAMGGF010000023.1 GCA_946055445.1 uncultured Ruminococcus sp.
GCGAAGAATCTCGTTTCGCACATTTTAACTTTATGCTTTTTGAGATCCTTCGCTACGCTCAGGATGACAAATACAAACCCCAATTTATTTAACCATTTTCAATTTAATCATTCTACAACAAAAAAAGAGCATCGTGCGATGCTCTTTTTTGTGGCAGCGGTATGAGAACCTGACTTGTTACACAAGTCAGAACCTCGGCGGCGCTTCGCTCGGCTAAGGATTCGAATTATATGTTGAGGTTCGAATCCTTTTCAAAAAAGAAAAAAAGACAGCCAACCGTAAACGATTGTCTGTCTTTTTGGCAGCGGTATAAGGATTCGAACCTCAACATACGGAGTCAGAGTCCGCTGTGCTACCGTTACACAATACCGCTATGTGGAATTTGCAAGAGGTATTATACAATGCCGCGTGCGGATTGTCAAGCCTTTTTTGCACAAAATCCGCGCCGCTTGTGCGCGAATAAAAATGCGTGCATATAGGAATAGGCATACCATTCTGCAAAATCGCATCAAAATAAAAAATGTCATTCTGAACGTAGTGAAGAATCTCAAATACAAAGAAATTACAGTTTCAAGAGATTTTTCGGTTTCGCCACGGAATGACAATGGGGCGGATATGAGCATCCGCCCCTACTTGCATTGTTACGCCGTTAAAAACTCCGCGGGGATAACTTTTTCGACAAAATCTTCAATATATGCCACGCTGAAATCCGCCTGTTTAATGCGCGCCGCCTGCTTTTTGGCGAGGGTGTCCGAATATTGCGACAGCGGGTAGATTTGCACATCGTGACTGCCGTTTACATAGTGCGTTACAATTGTTTCAAACCGCACATTGCTTACGGTGACTTTGCCTGTCCCAAAATCTTTGGTAATGTCATAGTGGAGCATACCGCCTATCACGCGCGCGGCAGTGTTTTGCTGTGAAATAAAATTGCCGAGCGAATAGGCAACCAGTGTGCGCGTGCCGTCGCCGGTTTCAATCCATTCCACAGGCTGTAACACATGCGGGTGATGCCCGATGATGACATTTGCGCCCCAATCCGCCATTTTTTTGGCAAGATTGCGCTGTTCCTGCGCGGGTGTGGTGGTGTATTCACTGCCCCAATGCACATTGACAAGCACCACATCGCACTGCGCTTTTGCCGCTTTGATTTTGCGTTCAATCGTCGCTTCATCGCTTGTCAGTATGTATTTTAAGGGGCTGTCGCTCGGAAGCGAAAGTCCGTTTGTGTACTGCGTAATGCCGACAAGCCCGATTTTTAAGCCGTTTTTCTCAATGTATTCCACACGGTTTAAATCCTCGGTATTTTTATAGGCACCCGTGCGCACAAGCCCCGTAGCGTCCCAAAAATCAATCGCTTCCGCAAGACCTTTCGAGGTTTTGTCCAGCATATGATTGTTTGCCAAACTGACCACATCAAAGCCCGTATCCACAACCGTCTGCCCCAATTCCTGCGGGCTGTTAAACAGCGGATAGCCCGACGGCGCATAACTTTTCGCCACAATCGTTTCTTGATTGATGGTTGCAATGTCCGCCGCCGAAACGGTGTCTTTTACGCGCGCATAGCAATACGAAAAATCGTAGCCGTTGCCGCCCGCGCGTTTTTGCGCCTGCTGATAAATGCCGTCGTGGATTAAATTGTCACCGACCGACAGCATATTGAGCGTGACGGGTGGCTTTTGCGCGGTAGGCGCTTCGGTGGGCGTTTCGCTCGGGGTGTCGGTTTTATCGGGATTTTTGTCGGTCTTGCCGAATACGGGTGCGTTTACAGATTCAATCGGCTGTCTGCCGTTTTTGAGCGTTCTGCCGACAGCCACGCCACCGATGACCAAAACCAAAGCCAAAATGACCGATAAAAATACTTTTACTGCCTTATTATTCATAAGTTTCCCCTCAAAAAAAGAATTTTATGCTTATTTGCCGTAGGTTTCGTTGTAGCGGTTGATGGCGTCCTCAATAATTTCGACCGCCGCAAGCACGCCTTTTGCCTCATCGATCACAGTCTTTTTATTTTCCAACATTTTGTAAACCGTGAAAAAGTGCGTCATTTCGTCAAACACATGGCGCGGCAACTGCGAAATGTCCGAATATCCGTTGTAGGTCGGGTCACCTTTGGGTATCGCGATAATTTTATCATCGGGCGCGCCGTTGTCCATCATCGTAATCACGCCAATGGGGTAGCATTTCACGAGTGCCATCGGCTCGATTTTTTCCGAACACAGCACCAAAACATCCAACGGGTCGTTGTCGAGCGCGTAGGTGCGCGGAATGAACCCATAGTTTGCGGGGTAGTGTGTAGAGGTGTGCAGTACGCGGTCAAGGCAGAGCATACCCGTTTCTTTGTCGAGTTCGTATTTCATTTTACTGCCTTTGCTGATTTCAATGACCGCGTCGAATGAGGAACGCGTAATGCGCGCGGGGTGAATATCGTGCCAAATGTTCATTTGCGTACTCCTTTGTATTCTTCAATTAACAATTTGCGGATTTCCCAAAGTTTTTCGGAAAGGTCCACATAGTATTTATGCGGATTTTCAAAGCGTTTGACCTCGTCCCAAAGCGTGTCAATCTGCTCGGCGCAATAGTCGCGGATTTCCGTAAGGGCGGGGGAGTTGTAAACACATTCGCCCTTGTCAAAGATTTTCACAAGCAACGGGCGCGCCACATAATTCTCGATTTCCTTGCGTTTCCAAGTGAAATCGGGGTCGAACAGTTCGTAAGGCTTTGTGTCGTCAATTTCCTCGCTGTCGGTGGTCAGCACATCGGCAATCGCTTTGCCGGAGTCCATATCAAACAAACGGTACACCGATTTTGACGAGGGAATGGTGATTTTGCGCACATTTTCGGAAAGATTGATTTTCGGGATAATTCGCCCGTCTTTTTCCACGGCGCAGAGTTTGTAAACGCCGCCGAACAGCGGGGAAGAAGCCGATGTAATCAACCGTTCACCGACAATAAAGCAATCCACCTTTGCCCCTTGCGAAAGCATATCGCTGATAATGTGCTCGTCGAGTGAATTAGACGCCATAATGTCACAGTCGGGATACCCCGCCTCGTCAAGCATTTTGCGGACGCGTTTGGAAAGATAGGTGATGTCGCCCGAGTCTATGCGCACGCTTTTCGGCCGTTTGCCCAACGGCATAAGCACATCGTTGAATGCGCGGATGGCATTCGGCACGCCCGAACGCAAGGTATCGTAAGTGTCTATGACGAAGGTGCAGTCATCGGGATAGGCGCGCGCATACGCGCAAAATGCCTCGTATTCCGAGTCAAACATCTGCACCCAACTGTGAATCATCGTTTGCAAAGTCGGAATGCCGAAATCCCGCGCCGCTTCCACGCCCGAGGTTGCCACACAGCCGCCGATATACGCCGCGCGTGCGCCGCAAACGGCAATGTTTGTACCCTGTGCGCGCCGTGCGCCGAATTCCGCAACCGCCGTACCGTGCGCCGCGCGCACCAAACGATTGGCTTTCGTGGCAATCAAACTTTGTTGGTTGATGCACAAAAGCAGCATGGTTTCAATCATTTGCGCCTGCACCACGGGCCCGCGCACTTTTACAATCGGCTCGTTTGGAAAAATCGGCGTGCCTTCGGGAATTGCCCAAACATCACAGGCAAATTTGAAGTCGCGCAAATACTGCAAAAACGGCTCGGAAATGCCCTTTTCGCGTAAAAAGGCTAAATCGCCTTCGGTAAAATGCAGATTTTTTAAATATGCAATAACTTGTTGGAGCCCTGCCATCACGGCAAAACCGCCGCCGTCGGGCACGCGGCGGAAAAACAGGTCAAAACACGCCACGGTGTCCTGCATACCTGCCGAAAAATACCCGTCTGCCAAGGAAAACTCATAGAGTTCCGTAATCATAGACAAATTTGTTGCTTGTTTGGCACACTGCATATGCTCACCTTCTTAAAATAATCCACTTTCAGTTTAGCATATTTCCCGCAAAATCGCAATCTATTCTTGCAGGATTTGGAAACTTATCTTATAATAAAAATAAACAGTACGAGTAAGGAAGTTATTTTTATGGAAAACTTTATGGATTTGATGACACGCCGCCAAAGTTGCCGCAATTTTAACGGCGAGCGCGTTGAACGCGAAAAACTGGAACAGTTGGTTGAGGCGTTTCGCCTAAGCCCCTCTGCCTGCAATGCACAACCGTGGAAACTCATTATGGCAACGGGGGAAACGGCAAAGACGGTGCGCGAATGCGTGCAAGAGGCGGGCAGAAACAAATTTACGGACAACTGCCCCGCGTTTGCGGTAATTATAGAGGAACACGCCGTATTAAAGCCGGCGGTTGCTGAAAAGTTTCATAGCCAAGCGTTTGCGCAAATGGATATCGGCATTGCCACGGCGCATTATTGCCTTGCCGCAACGGATTTGGGACTTTCCACCTGTATTTTGGGTTGGATGAACGAAGAAAAACTCAAAAATGCTTTGGGCATTGCCTCGGAAAAACGCGTGCGGTTGGTGCTTGCGACGGGTTATGCCGCCGATGACGAAATTATCCGCGAAAAGAACCGCAAACCGATTGCGGAAATTGCAGAATACAGGGCGTAAAATGGGACTTTCACTAACCGTTGGCTTCTCCGCGGCAGTCTTGCTGTTTTTTGCCGCCGCGTACCCTTTGAAACTACATACAATTACATATAATCCGCGTAACCGTGCACAGCGTATTCTGCTGTGCGCGGCGGTTTTGTTGTGTTTTGTACCGATTGTTTATATCTTTTGCAATCTGCCGCACGAAAGTGTGCTGTATCCGTTTCAAGGGCTTTTAGAAAACCAAAACGGCTATGAACAGCAGTTTGACGCCTTTTTCAAAGGGCAACTGCATTTGGATTTTGTGCCTGATGCGCGCATAACGGCACTCGAAAATCCGTATGATCCCGCCGCACGCGCCGAAACGGGTGCGTGGTATCCGTGGGACAGGGCACTGTTCGGGGGCAAATACTATTCTTATTTCGGCATTGCGCCGCTTTTAACGGTCTATCTCCCGTATTTTGCATTGACATACGCACTCCCTGCGCCGCAAACCGTGTGCTTTGTGCTCGCGGCGGTCGGCGCGGTTGCCGTGGCGTTGCTTGTGCTTCGGCTTGTGCATTTGTTTGTGCCCGACTGTAATTTTTGCGCGCTGTTGCTTGCGATTTTCGCCGCTGTTTCGGGCAGTTTACTCTATATGGTGCAGGCTTCTTCGGATATGTACTATATCGCGGTGCAAAGCGGGATTACGCATCTCGCGCTCTTTTTGCTCTTCGCATTTTGCGCCTATAAACAGCCCAAAACAGGGAAGGCAGTTGGCTTTTTGATTTTATCGGCGCTGAATTTGGTGCTGACGGTGCTGTCGCGTCCGAATATGGCGTTGTATGCGGTGCTTACCGTGCCGATTTTTCTCTGCATTTTTTTCGGGAAAGGCAGTACACGCCTGCAAAATGTGGTAAAGTTATTCTCCTTTACAGTCCCGACCTTACTCGGCGCGGCGGGCGTGATGTGGTATAATTTTGCGCGGTTCGGCTCGGTATTCGAATTCGGCGCAACCTATCAACTCACCGTTTGCGATGTGTCACAGTATCATTTGTCGGGCGCGCTTTTGTTGCCCGCGCTGTATCATTACTTTTTCCAATTCCCCGCGTGGAAAACCGCGTTCCCGTATTTAACACTTACCTTTGAATCGTTCCCGCAAAAGACAGGGTATTTGTATGTCGCGCGTATGCTCGGCGCATTTTCTATGCCGTCGTTTGCGGGGATTGTCCTTTTCCCCGCAACATTCGGCAAACGAAAGGAATATGTAAAGTCTTTTACCTTTACCCTTGCTTGTGTATGCTGTTTTGCCCTCGCGTTCTTGGACACCTGCCTCGGCGGGATTTGTGTGCGCTATCTTGCCGACATCGCGCCGGTTTTGGCGGTCTTTTCGGGTGTGATTTTGCTCGATTTGCAAACGCTGTTTTCTAAAAACAAGTTGGGCGTGCAGTATGCGGTATTTGTTGTTGTGTGCCTGTTGTTTTTGCTGACGGCGGCGGTCGGCGTGCTGTTGATTTTTGAAAATGAACGGAATTTTCTGTTGACGCCGTAACGGCGGTGCATGCCGCGTGTTTTACGGATAAAGTTCAAAAAAAATATTATAAAATTTTCCGCGTCTGCCCATACTATGGGTAGACGCTTTTTGTTGTATTTTTATACATAATCGGTAAAGGAAGATGCGTGTGCAATACAACAAAGTGGAAATCTGCGGCGTGAATACCGCAAAACTGCAAGTGCTTAAAGAGGCGGAAAAAATAGAACTGCTCCAAAAAATGCATAACGGCGACAGCGCCGCGCGCGAAAAACTGATTAACGGCAATTTGCGGCTGGTGCTTTCGGTTATTCAGCGGTTTCAGAACCGCGGTGAGCACCCCGACGACTTGTTTCAGGTCGGCGTTATCGGGTTGATGAAAGCGATTGACAATTTCGATATTTCCCAAAATGTTCGCTTTTCGACCTATGCCGTGCCGATGATTATCGGCGAAGTGCGCCGCTATTTGCGGGACAACAACACCTTGCGCGTCAGTCGTTCAATGCGGGATACCGCCTACCACGCGATGCAGGCAAAGGAAAAACTGCAAACCGCCCTAAACCGCGACCCGACGATTGAAGAAATCGCCAAAGAACTCGACCGCCCCGTTTCCGATGTTGTGATTGCTTTGGAGGCGATTGTCGAGCCGGTTTCGCTGTATGAGCCTGTGTACGCGGACGGCGGCGAGCCGATTTATGTAATGGACCAGGTTGGCTCACCCGAAACCGACAGCGATTGGTTAGATGAAATTATGATGAAAGAAACCATTAAAGCCCTTTCCCCGCGTGAAAAGAAAATTTTGTCACTGCGATTTATGCGCGGCAAAACGCAAACCGAGGTTGCCGACGAAATCGGCATTTCGCAAGCGCAAGTCAGCCGCCTTGAAAAAGGTGCGCTCAAAAAAATAAAAGGGCAGTAAAAATAAAAAAACTTATCCGTGCAGATTGCGCGCGATAAGTTTTTTTATTTGCATATAAACGGTTTGGGTGCGTTAATAGAATTCTCCGGCTAACGGTTCTTTGACAAATGTCGTAATATCGTACGCATTGCTGACAGCAATCCATATTTTCATATAGATACTGACAAATGCAGATTGCGGCAAAACAATGATTCCCAATTCCGAATAAAGTTTGGAACTTGCGTATGCGGCACCGTTGTTGACATTCACAATAAACACCGGAATACCTTTGGCTTTTGCCTTCTGACAGAGTTCCCGGAGATGTGTGTTGTCTGTATTTAGCGTTCCGGAATGATACGGCCTTAATATGACGGCACGGTATCCATCTAATACATACGGATACGTTTCACCGGGGTAATTGTTCACAACAAGAATATCCGGATGCGGTTTCAAAGTGAATGTGCGCAACGGCTTATTAAAAATCGGTTTTTTGAAATGCGGATTTAACACAATGTTACCGTTTTGATAATACGCAAATTCGTTTGAACCCATACTGTAAAGTGCATCGCTCATTTCACTGTGAGACAACAGCATATTCCCACAGTGGATTTCAACGCGCGCAGGGGTATTTGCATAGCAAACAAAGACCCCCCCGATTCGGGATTGAATGAACTGCACGGCCGCTTCAAAATTGATGTAGCCGTTTGATTTATCGTCGGATAACGGGTAATTGCTGGATACCAATACAATGGGCATACCGGTATCGCCGAAAGCATAACTCAATGCCGAGGCACTGTATTGCAATGTGTCTGTGCCGTGCGTAATGATGATGCCGTCATATTCTTTTTCGGCATTCTCGCAAACGGATTGCAGTAGTGTGTTCAGTGCTTCCGCTGACAAATTCTCACTGAGAATGGAATAGGGTTCTATTGTCTCAAAATCAACTTCACTGTGTTTTTCCGTATATTCTTTCAACAGTAGATATTTTGTTTCCTGATTCGGCGAAATCCAACCGTCCTGCTCAGTACTGCCAATTGTTCCACCTGTAAAAATTACAAGTATCTTCATTAAATTCAACCTTTCACGATGATATCAAATACACAATGACATTTAAAGCGATTGTTTAACGGGCACTCTTTACATACCAAATCCACATCTAATGAACCCAACAGTGTTTCCAAAACACCGGTGCAGTATCCCTTAACAAAACTACATACTTTCCGTTTTTCGGATTTGTCAACCAAAATGGATTCGTTGATTGTTAAAGTGCCGAGTATTGTTTCGTTTTCCTCATCAAAACGGATATCGGTAGAGAATTTTCCCCAACCGACTGCAGAGTCGAATCGGCACCATTTATCCAATTTTTTCGTTAGTTCTTCAAAGGTATAACCGGTATCCCATTGATTGTTTATTCTGTCTGCAAAATTCTTGCCGCTGATATACCCGCTTGAAAAGAAAATCTCTTCGGCGGATTCTTGATTGACTAACTTTGCAACGCTGTCAAATATACCGCCCATCATGTTAATCAGGGTATCTGTTCTGAAACTGACATTCCTTTGATGGTCTTCCGGATTTATCATAATCCCTCTTTCGGGGATATATTCAAAAACGGTTTTCGTTTTTTTGTTGCTTTCCTCTTCTTCGGGCTCGACAGAACTGCTGTGCAAGGGTAGATATTCTTGTATGGCCATTAAAACGGAAGATAAATATGTATTAAACTGTTCCGGATACGCTACAATCCATTGCTTTCTGCCTAAATAGTATCGGAAGTCGTCACTCAACTCAAAATCCTCGATGAGTACGGGTAACAAAACTTTCTTTTTTTCCACAATGACATCTACTTCATTTAAAACATGCTCAGACAAGTTGATTGCTTTTGAAGCAATCAACAGAACGGCTTTGCAATCTTCAATTGCCGACATAATATTTGCGGCATAGGCTTTGCCGGGGTCAATATCTCTTGGGGCAATAAAGCAGGTTATTCCTCTCTTTTCTAAATATTCTACCAAAGTATACGCAATATTTTTGTCTTTGCTTGTATAACTGATAAATATATCGTGCATATATCATCCTCTTCTCGTAGAAATGTTCTGTCTGTTCGGTCAAAATCAGAATAGCGGTGAGAATCATTGGTTGCATGAACACATCTACTATATATTACTTCAAAAGTAATGTCAACAGCCTCTTTCGAAAAAACAGAACAAGTCAGCCGTCTTGAAAAAGGTGCGCTCAAAAAAATAAAAGGGCAGGCATACACAGAAAAACACCGCATTTCAAAACCGAAATGCGGTGTTTGTGTTGCCAAGAAAAATCAGTCTTTAAATTTACCGTAATGTTTGGGTTCTGCGAAAGGCGGCGCAAAGCGAATTAAAATCTGCGCGGCTTTGGCAATGACGGGGTTTTTAATAACCTCTTTAAAACTGCCGATTAACGAATCGCAAATTTTGTAGGTGGACGGTGTCGAAGTCGGGGTAATGGTGACGCGGTCATTGCGCTTAAACAGGAAGTTCAAATCGCGTTTGCCGATGGTTTCAATCGGACGAATGGAGATTTTCAAATTCACATCGTCCAGCCACACCGCGTTTGCACACACTTTAAAGGTGACTTGCCCCAAAGTCATCGTGCCGTAGCGGTAATGGCCGTCCATACCGCAATCCACGGTGTTGTTTTCGTCGCCCTCGTCCCAAGTAATGGAACACTCGTGCTCTTTGAAACGGAATTGGATGTTGTCAATATTGCCCGCGCGGTCAGACATCATAAAGGTCACCGCCAACGGCAACATACTCATCGGGAATCCAATCAAATTCAAGAAAATCTTGCGGCGGACTTTGATGGTTCTGCCGTCGATTTTCGGTTCCAACATAGAACGCGGTGATATAGCGGGACGCTCAATCAAAGAAGTTTCGAATTTCGGTGGTGTCTCTTTTTGGGCGCTTTCGTTCACGAAGGCGTAGGGGAAAAACTTCCAAATCGCATCGCGCGCCTGCTGTTCAATCGGCACAGCCGCCGTGGTGACAATGCACGCGTCATAATCGGGCAGAACAATGGCGAATTGCGAGAACATACCGTCGGCGCGGTAGGAATTCGGAATACCGCTGTTCATCCAAAAACAGTAGCCGTAGCCTTCACGCATATCAATGTCCGTACAAGGCTGCGTAACGCCCTCGGGCAGTTGATTGACGGTTGCTTCTTTTACCCAAGCGGCAGGAATGACGCGTCTGCCGCGGTATTTACCGCCGTGCAAATAGCAGTCGGCAAATTTCGCCAAATCCTCGGTGGTAATGTAGAGCCCCCAACCGCCTGCTTCTACGCCGTTTTGGTCGGTTTCCCAAAACGGAATTTCAATACCCAACGGCTCAAACAGGCGCGGTGTTAAGTATTCAATGACGCTCATTTTTGTAACGCGGTGCAAAATCGCGCACAGCATATAAATGTTTTCATTGACATACAAAAATTCCGTGCCCGGCTCAAACACCCACGGGGAATTGAGAAAGTCGGCAATCCAGTCGATTTTGCCTTTGTCTTCGAGCATGTCTGTCTGTTTGCCCGAAGTCATGGTAATCAATGTGCGTACCGTCATTTTGTCAAAGTACGGATGTGGGTTCTTCGGCGGATAATCGGGGAAAAAGTCCACCACTTTATCGTCTAAGGACAAAAGCCCCTCCGAAACGGCAAACCCGATTGCCGTGGCGGTGAAACTTTTGCTGACGGAATACATGGTGTGTTTGGTGTGTGCGTCATATGGGTCATTGTACCATTCCACGGCGACTTTGCCGTGCCGCAATACCATTAAACTGTGAAATTCCAATTCCTCACGCCGAATGTACTCGATGAATTGCTCCACCACATCGGCATACACGCCCACAGCCTCGGGCGAGGTTGCGCGCGGTAAATCTGTTTTTCTCGTAGCCATAGAAAACACACCCTTTCAAGCAATTTGCTTTTTACCGAAGCAGTATAGCATAAATTTCCAAAAAAAGCAACGATTTGCACAAAAAAAGGCAGGCTTTTCGCCTGCCTTTCGGGAAAATGGACAAGTCCATATGGCTTTGTTAATTACTTTATCTCGACCGTCCAACCGAATTTATCTGGCAGATTTCCCCATTGTATGCCGGTGAGTTCATCGTACAGATGCTGTGTGACTGCACCGATTTCGCCGTTGTTGATGATGAATTTTTCATCTTTATAGCAAAGTTCGCCAATTGGGGAAACAACTGCCGCCGTACCGCAGCCCCAGGCTTCCTCCAATGTGCCGTTGCGCAGGGCTTCGCCGAGTTCGTCTACGCTTAAAAGGCGCTCATTTACGGTGTATCCCTCGCTTTTTAAAACCTCGATGCAGGATTTTCTGGTAATCCCCGGCAGGATAGAGCCCGTAAGCATCGGTGTGACGATTTCACCGTTTATTTTAAACATCACATTCATCGCGCCGACTTCTTCAATATATTTGCGCTCTACGCCGTCCAGCCACAAAACCTGCGAATAGCCTTTTTCCTCTGCGCGCTGCCCTGCACGGTTGCTTGCCGCGTAGTTACCGCCGCATTTTGTATAGCCGGTACCGCCGCGTACGGCACGGACATCTTCCGACTCAATCATAATTTTT
>CAMGGF010000024.1 GCA_946055445.1 uncultured Ruminococcus sp.
GCGATTATCAGCCTGCACCCCCACAATGACCGCGGCACGGCGGTTGCCGCCGCAGAACTCGGGTTGCTTGCGGGCGCAGACCGCATTGAGGGCACGCTGTTCGGCAACGGCGAGCGCACAGGCAATGTGGATATTGTCACGCTGGCGCTCAATATGTATACGCAAGATGTGGACTGCAAACTGGATTTCTCGGATATCAACAAAATCCGCGAAGTGTATGAACGCACCACCAAAATGAAGGTCGGTCCGCGCCAGCCGTATGCGGGCGAATTGGTCTTTACCGCGTTTTCGGGCTCGCACCAAGATGCAATTAACAAGGGCAAAGCGTATATGGACGAAACCCACTCCGACCACTGGGAAATCCCCTATCTGCCGATTGACCCCGCCGATGTCGGGCGCGAATACGAGCCGATTATCCGCATCAACAGCCAGTCCGGCAAGGGCGGCGCGGCGTTCGTCATGCAGGAATACGGCTTTAAAATGCCCAAAGCCATGCACCCCGAATTCGGCGCGGTGGTACAGGCGGCTTGTGAGAAAAAGGGCAAAGAACTCAAAAGCCAAGAGGTTTTCGACCTGTTTATTGCGGAATACCGCAATGTTTGCGGCCCTTACAAACTGTTAAGCCACAAATTCTTTGAAGAAAAAGAGGAAAACGAAGAACTCACGAAAGTACGCTTTGTCGGTACAATCAAATACAACGGCGAAGCCCCGCAGGTCATTGAGGGCACAGGTTCAGGTCCCATCGGTGCATTCTGCCAGGCGATGAACAAAATCGGGCTTTCCGACTATCAGTTTGTCGATTACAGCGAGCACGCCATTTCCGTCGGCAGTGACTCGAAAGCCGTCAGTTACATTCATATTAAAAATCCCGAGGGCAAAGATGTATTCGGCATCGGCATTTCGCACAACATCAACTACGCCTCGATTAAAGGCATTTTGTGCGCGATTAACCGTTGCCTGCCGAATGTGGTCCGCGAGCCGCAGCCCCCGATTTTTGAGAAATAATCTGCTTAAAGGAGTAAAGATATGAGAGAGCATAAAATTGTCGTTTTAAAGGGCGACGGTATCGGTCCTGAAATCGTGGACGAGGCGCTGAAAGTGCTGGACGCGGCGGGCGAAAAGTTCGGTTTTAAAATGCAGTATGACGAGCAGTTGATGGGCGGCTGTGCGATTGACGCGACAGGCGTGCCGCTCCCCGAAGAAACCGTGACCGCGTGCAAAGCGGCGGACTGCGTATTCTTGGGCGCAGTCGGCGGCCCGAAATGGGATACACAGCCCGGCAACAACCGCCCCGAGGCGGGGCTTTTGGGCATTCGCGGTGCATTGGGGCTGTATGCGAATTTGCGCCCTGCAACGATTTTCGCGCCGCTGAAAAGCGCGTCTCCGATTAAAGACAGCATCATCGGCGACAGTATGGATATTTTGATTGTGCGGGAACTTACGGGCGGCATCTACTTCGGCGAGCGCGGCACTTCCGTTGAAAACGGCGTAGAAGTCGCGTATGATACTGAAAAATACTCTGTGCCCGAAATTCAGCGCATTGCAAGAACGGCCTTTGAAATGGCAATGAAACGCAATAAAAAGTTGACAAGCGTGGATAAGGCGAATGTTTTGGATTCTTCAAGACTTTGGAGAAAAACCGTCATTGAACTGTCCAAAGAATACCCCGAAGTGGAACTTTCGCATATGTATGTAGACAACTGCGCGATGCAGTTGGTGCGCAACCCGAAGCAGTTTGATGTCATTGTGACCTCCAACATTTTCGGTGATATTCTGTCCGACGAGGCGTCGATGATTTCCGGCTCTATCGGTATGCTCGCGTCCGCGTCTTTGGCAGAGGGAAAATTCGGGCTGTATGAGCCCATTCACGGTTCTGCACCCGACATTGCGGGGCAGGGCATTGCCAACCCGCTTGCCACGATTTTGTCGGCGGCGATGATGCTTCGCTATTCGTTAGATGAGCCCGCGGCGGCAGACGCAATTGAGGCGGCGGTCAACACCGTTTTGACCACTGCACGCACACCCGATATTTACGAGGAAGGCTTTAAAAAGGTTTCCACCTCTCAAATGGGCGATTTGGTCGCGGCGAACCTGTAAACGATATTTACACAAAGCAACACGGCGGGTTGGAGTGTTCCAAACCGCCGTGTTTTTATTTTTTGTTTTCTGTTTATTTTGTCCCGGTGGAGCCGAAGCCGCCTGCGCCGCGGTCGGTTTCGCCCAAAGTATCCACTTCTTCCACAGGCATCATCGAAACAGGCATCACAACCATCTGCGCCACGCGCTCACCCGGTTCAATGGTGTAGGCTTCGCTGATTTGGTTAATCACGCCGACTTTGATTTCACCGCGGTAGTCGCTGTCAATCACGCCGACGGAATTCAAAAGCCCGATGCCGTGCTTAATGGCAAGCCCACTGCGCGCAAACACGAACGCACCGTACTCTGCACTCGGCAATTCAATCGCAAGTCCCGTAGGAATCAGCGCCGTTTCGCCGCCGTTTAAGGTAATCGGCTTATCTATGCAGGCGCAAAGGTCCAACCCCGCACTGCCGCCCGTGGCGCGTTTCGGGATAACCGCGTTTTCGCTGACTTTTCTGATTTTTAAAGTTTCCATTATTCCACACCTCTGTAAAAAAATCCTCTGGTATATTCGCCCGTGGGCTTTGCCCCTTGCTGATAGGCTTGTAAAATTTGCGCACATTCGTCGGCTGTTTCAACGGTAAAATCAAAAAAGTAAAAGTCGATATTTCGAAGTTCCGACAGCCTGTCCGCCATATAAGTCGGGCGCGAATTGAAAATTTCCGCAAAACCGTTTTCACACCGCACGGGAAAGGAAATCCCTTTGCGGTCGCAAAGTGCGCTTTGCCGCTTGCAATCCTTACAGGATTTGCCGTTCTTTACGGGGCAGTTGCGCGTAAGCATCAACGGCGTTCGGCCGTAGACGCAAGCCCCGCGCGGCAATTCCCCGCCAAGCGCCGCAATTTGCGAAACGGTCAATTCGTGTGACACCACCGCCGCCGAAACGCCGATTTCCGCCGCTTCTTCGAGTGCGAAGGTATTAAACAAATTCAAAAACGGCCCGCCGATGATTTCTTTGTCCGTTTTGCGTGCGATTGCCACCGCGTCGAGCGTGTCACAAAGCACATACCGTGCCGCACTGTGCTGCAATTTTTCTAAAATTTCGGATTCCGTGCCGAACAGCCCGCGTGGCAGATACACCCCCGCGCCGTGCTGTTCCAAAACCGAATTTTCCGTACCGAGTGGCAAAAACAGGCGGTCAAATTCTGCGTTTTTCGGAATTTGCGCCACCGCGCGCACCCGTACAAAGGTTTGCGGTGCTTTTGCAATGTGCGGTTTTATAGTAAAGTTATATTCCTTTACAAATTTCGGTTTTGCCGATTTTAATTTTTCCGCAAAATATACCAACGCCTCCCGGCGCATACGGTTAATTTCCGACAGCGGCAAACTCGTATTTTCGGCGATATCGCAAGTGATTGCATTCGCAAAAAACACCGTACCACCGCATTTTTGCAGTTGCGCAGAGACCTTTTCTGCGGTCAGCGGCACGCGCTGTGCCGTTTCGCAGAGCACCGCACCCGTCACGCAGCATTCCAATCCGTCAAAAGTCGCTGTCAAGGTTGGTAACTTGTCAGGCGTGGCGGTAAAATGGAAATCCACACCGTACAGTGCGGGCGGTTTTTCATACAGTTTCGCATACGATTTTAACAGCGCATCCGTTGCCGCAGTGACATTTTCCTTACGGCGAATCCCGAACATTTCCCGACCGCGTTGATTTTGAAAATAGCCGTCGGTAAAGCCCGACCGTGAGAACAACGCTTCCAAGTCCTGCCGCCGCAACGGCGTGTAAGCGCCGTCTAACGCTTCTTTGCAGGCGGTCACCGCCGCCGCAACATATTCGGGGCGTTTCATTCTACCCTCGATTTTAAACGAGGCAATCCCCATTCGCACAAGCATTGGCAACTGCTCGATTAAAGACAAATCCTTTAAACTCAAATCGTACCCTGTGCCGCCTTCGGCAGAAAATGCCAAACGGCACGGTTGTGCGCAAAGCCCTCTGTTCCCGCTTCGCGAACCCAACATCGCGCTCATCAGGCATTGCCCCGACACGCACATACACTGCGCGCCGTGGATAAACATTTCCAGTTCCAATATTTTTGTCCATGCCAAATCGGCAATTTCGCTTTCGGAAAGTTCACGCGGCAATACCGCGCGGGAAAAACCGCGTTCTTGCAAAAGGCGCAACCCCGCCTTTGTCCCCACGCTCATTTGCGTAGAGGCGTGCAATTCCGCTGTGGGGCACATTTCGCGCGCCAAGCGCAAAGCACCCAAGTCCTGCACAATCAGCGCATCTGCCGAAAGGTTGCAGACGCGCGCAAGCGTTTGTGCAAATGCACTCAATTCGCTGTCCCCTACAAGCGTATTCAGCGTAATGTGCATTCGCGCGCCGTACAAACGGCATTCCTCTGCCGCCGTTTCCAGCGCGCCGTCATCAAAATTGTCGGCATTTCTGCGCGCATTAAAGTTTCCGGTACCGAAATACACCGCGTCCGCGCCTGCGCGCAAAGCCGCCGTCAACGCTTCTTTACTGCCGCAAGGGGCTAATATTTCAGTTTTCGGGCGCATCTTGCGAAAATAAATTGATTTGATTTGCTTTTGCCTTTGCCTCGGTACGCACACGGTCCAGTTCACGCTTGTAAAAATCGCGTTCGGTTTGCGCTTCGGAGGCATCTTTCAAATAATCCTTAATTTGCTCGCGGTAGCCTTCTGCCGTCTGCTCGGCTTTTTTGGCTTTGTCGGCAAATTCAATGGCGAGCAACACCGCCGCCTGATTGGTGGACATAAACGGATTTGCGCCTTGCATTTCCGCCAATTTTGCGTCAACCTCTGCCGCGAGTTCGGTTGTGTATTCCGCCGTTTCGTCTGTCAGCAACGAATATGTAATCCCGGCAATCGTCACTCTGACCTTGTTTTTTTCCATGGTCACACCTCTTCCAGAAAATATAGTGTTATTATACTCGAAAGCGCATAAAACTGCAACTGTTATAATGCCGCCAAATATTCGAGCGCTTTTTTGTAGCCTTCAAAGCCTAACCCGATGAAATGCGCTTCGCACGCAAGACCCGCATAGGAAATTTTACGGAAATCTTCGCGTGTGGTGATATCGGAAATATGTACTTCAACCGCAGGCAGTCCCACGGCTTTTAACGCGTCTAAAATCGCGATACTTGTGTGGGTGTACGCCGCAGGGTTGATGATAATTCCGTCAAACTGCCCGAGCGCCTCTTGAATTTCGTCGATAATTTCACCTTCGTGATTGGATTGAAAGCACTCCACCTGACAATCCAATTCCGCCGCCCATTCTTCAATCAGCGCCACCAAAACTTCATAGGTTTCGCCGCCGTAAATTTCCGGTTCGCGCACGCCGAGCATATTGAGGTTCGGCCCGTTAATGACAAGAATGTCTTTCATATCTTTCATTGTTTATATACCTCCATAATACGGTTTGTAACCGTTTGAATACTTGCATTACCGTCTACTTCCGCATCGCAAACCGCGCGATACATAGGCAGTCTTTTTTGAAACATATCCCGCAAATCGTTTTGCTCTGAAAGCGGTCTGCCGTTTGTGGGCAACACCGAAACATCACGGTTTATAAAAATAACTTTGCTGTTTTGCCGCAAAATATCGTGATTTTGGGGGATAGTCACCGCGCCGCCGCCCGTAGCAATCACCGCACCGCTTTGGCGACACAAATCGTAAAGCACTTCGGTTTCGATTTTACGAAATCCCGCTTCACCCTGTGTTTTAAAAATTTCGGGAATGGGGTTCCCCGCACGGCGCACAATTTCTTCGTCCGCATCAAAGAACGGGCGGGAAAGGCGTTTTGAAAGCGCTTTGCCGACAGTCGATTTCCCACAGCCGGGCATACCGACCAACACGATATTTTTCATTTGCCGCGACAGATTTTCATAAATTTCATCATTTTTGCGGTCATCGATTTTTGCCTGTAAAAACAACTCTGCCGCGCGTTTTGCCTGCGCCACAAGCATTGTAAGCCCGGAAAATGCGGGGATACCGCGCTTCTCGGCGTCTAAAATCAGTTTTGTTTTTTGCGGATTATAAACAATGTCCAGCACACCCGACAAATTGTGAAACCCGTCTAAACAAAGGGGCGACTGCAAATTGTTCGGGTACATTCCCACAGGCGTTGTGTTGACAATCAAATCCGCATCAAAATGCTTGTCTATATTTTGATAATTATTTTCGCCGTTTCGGGAAATCGAAACAATTTCACGCGCGCCGAGGTCAAAAAGCACTTTTTTCACGGGGAGCGACGCCCCGCCCGTGCCCAAAACCAACGCTTTTTTGCCGTGCACACTTATGCCGCTGCGCCGCACAAGATACAAAAAGCCGTCATAATCGGTGTTGTCCCCGCGCAAAGAGCCATTCGGCAAAACGGTAATCGTGTTGACAGAACCTATCGCTTTGGCGTTCTCGGAAATCTCCGCAAGATAGGGCATAACCGCCTTTTTGTAAGGTATAGTGACATTCAAACCGGCAAAACTGCCCGAATGCAGAAAATCGCCCAAATTTTCGGGCGCGACCTCAAACAGTTTGTATTCGTAATCGCCCAAACAACTGTGAATTTGCGGGGAGAAACTGTGCCCCAATTTTTCGCCTAATAAACCGTACATTTTGATACTCCCAAAACCGAAAACTGCTTTTGTGTATTTATCATAGCACAAAAGCAGCCGGTTTTACAGTATTTTTTTATTTTTTCTTTTTCCCGAAAAAGCCTTTTTTCTCGTCCTCGTTTTTGCCGAGGTGGGCAGTTTCGTTGCCGAGGGCTTTGTCGAGTTCCAAAAGCAACCGTTTTTGCTCGGCATTCAAGTCGCGCGGCACATCAACAATCACGCGCACCAACTCGTCACCGCGCCCACGGTTATTGAGACTCTGAATCCCGCGTTCGCGCATTTTAAAGACATCGCCCGATTGCGTGCCCGGGTGAATGCTGTATTTTATCTTGCCGTCCAGCGTGGGCACTTCCAACTCACAGCCGAGTGCCGCCGCGGCATAACTGATATGCATTTCCACCCAAACATTGTAGCCGTCACGCTCAAAAATCGGGTGCGGACGCACATTGACCGCCACACGCAAATCGCCTGCGGGGCCGCCGTTGACGCCTTTGTTGCCCTGCCCGCGTGCGTTAATCACCTGACGGTCATCAATCCCCGCAGGGATTTTCACCGTGATTTTTACGGGCTTGCGAATACGCCCTGCCCCACGGCATTTCTTACAGGGGTTATCAATAATTGTCCCTTTGCCGCCGCAACGCGAACACGCTTTTTGGGTTTGAATCACCCCGAACGGTGTACGCTGTTGTGTGGTCACCTGCCCGCGCCCGCCGCAGTCGGGGCAGGTTTTGGGCGAGGACCCCGCCGCCGCACCGCTGCCGTGGCATTCGTCGCAAACTTCAATTCTGCGGAATTCCACCTCGCGTTCACAGCCCTTTGCCGCCTCTTCAAACGAAACGGTGACGCTTGCCTGCGCGTCACTGCCGCGCTGGGGCGCATTCGGATTGGAACTACCGCCGAACCCGCCGAACCCACCGCCGAAAATATTGCTGAAAATATCGCCGAGGTCAAAGTCCATTCCGCCGAACCCACCGCCGTAGCCGCCCTGCCCCGTGCCGTAGTTCGGGTCCACGCCCGCGTGGCCGAAACGGTCATATTTTGCCTTTTTCTCCGCATCGGACAGCACTTCGTAGGCTTCATTCGCCTCTTTGAATTTTTCTTCCGCCGCCTTGTCGCCGGGGTGCAGGTCGGGGTGATACTGTTTTGCGAGTTTTCGGTATGCTTTTTTTATTTCGTCCTCCGAGGCGTTTCTGTCCACGCCGAGGACTTCATAATAATCTCGTTTTTCTGCCATATAAGTAACTCCCTATAATCGGGTTAAGGTGAGGAAAGTTGAACACAATATGCCGAAAACTCCCTTTACGGCGCATTTTTACTTTCCTCACCTTATGGCAGGGCACGCCCGCAAGTGTGCCCTGCCTGTTCAAATTGCTTTATTCGACGTCGGTATAGTCCGCTTCGTAGTAGCCGTCATCACCTTTGCCGCCCTGTTGTGCGCCGGGGTTCGGGCCCTGTGCGCCGCCCTGTGCCGCCTGTGCTTGGGCTGCCGCCGCCTGATACATCGTTTCGGCAACCTTGTTGAACTTCTCGGTCAACTCGTCTTTCTTCGCCTTGATGTCGTCCATATTGTCGCCTTTGAGGGCTTCTTTGAGCGCGTCAATCTTTGCTTGAATTTCAGACTTGTCGCCTTCGGGGATTTTGTCGCCGTTTTCCTTGATAATCTTCTCGCATTGGTAAACCATTTGGTCCGCCTCGTTGCGGGTATCAATGGACTCTTTGCGTTTCTTATCCTCTGCCGCATACTGCTCGGCTTCCTTGACCGCCTTTTCTACATCGTCCTTCGACATATTGGTCGAAGAAGTGATGGAAATGGACTGCTCTTTCTGTGTGCCGAGGTCTTTTGCGGAAACATGCACAATGCCGTTTGCGTCAATGTCGAAAGTGACTTCAATCTGCGGCACGCCGCGCGGTGCGGGCATAATGCCGTCAAGGTGGAACACGCCTAAGGTCTTGTTATCCTTTGCAAATTCGCGTTCACCCTGCAAAACATGGACTTCAACGGAAGTCTGATTGTCTGCCGCAGTGGAGAAGATTTGGCTCTTCTTGGTCGGAATGGTGGTGTTTCTCTCAATAATTTTGGTGGAAACGCCGCCCATGGTTTCAATACCGAGCGAAAGCGGCGTAACATCGAGCAACAGAATGCCCTCGACATCGCCGCCGAGCACGCCGCCCTGAATTGCCGCGCCGACCGCAACACATTCATCGGGGTTAATGCCTTTAAACGGCTCGTGACCCATATAACTCTTAATGGCTTCCTGCACGGCGGGGATTCTTGAAGAACCGCCGACCATCAGTACCTTGTGGATTTGTGATGCCTGCAAACCGGAGTCGGAAAGTGCCTGACGAACAGGCCCCATGGTCGCTTCCACCAAATCTGCGGTCATTTCATTGAATTTTGCGCGGGTCAAGGTTGTTTCCAAGTGTTTCGGACCGGTTGCATCTGCCGTAATGAAGGGCAGGCTGATTTGCGAGGTGGTTACGCCGGAAAGTTCGATTTTTGCTTTTTCCGCCGCTTCTTTGAGTCTTTGCATTGCCATTTTGTCGGAACGCAGGTCAATGCCCTGTTCTTTCTTAAATTCGTCGGCAAGCCAGTCGATAATGCGCTGATCGAAATCGTCGCCGCCCAAGCGGTTATTACCGGCAGTTGCCAAAACCTCTTGCACGCCGTCGCCCATTTCGATAATGGAAACATCAAAAGTACCGCCGCCGAGGTCATACACCATAACCTTTTGGTCGTCCTCTTTATCAATGCCGTAAGCGAGCGCCGCCGCTGTCGGCTCGTTGATGATGCGCTTGACATCTAAGCCCGCAATTCTGCCCGCGTCTTTGGTCGCCTGACGCTGTGCGTCGGTGAAGTATGCGGGAACGGTGATAACCGCCTCGGTCACGGTGCCGCCGAGATAGGCTTCTGCGTCGCTTTTGAGTTTCTGCAAAATCATTGCGGAAATCTCCTGCGGGGTGTAGTTTTTGCCGTCAATCGCAACCTTGTAATCCGAACCCATATGGCGTTTAATCGACGCCACCGTGCGCTCGGGGTTGGTGATAGCCTGCCGTTTTGCAACCTGCCCGACCATTCTTTCGCCGTCTTTTGAGAACGCCACAACAGACGGGGTGGTTCTTGCACCTTCTGCGTTTGCGATAACCACAGGCTCGCCGCCCTCAATAACCGCCACGCAGGAATTGGTTGTACCTAAGTCAATACCGATTACTTTTGCCATAATAATGCCTCCAAAAAACTTTTATAAATTCGTAATATGTCAAATTCAGTTTACGACTTTGACGACCGCCGGCCGCAAAATCTTATCGCCTAATTGATAGCCTTTTGAGAAAACCTCTGCCACGGTGTTTTCAGGTTGGTCTGCATCTTCTGTATGCATCACCGCGCTGTGAATATTCGGGTCAAACGCATCGCCCGCTTCGCCGAAACTCTCGACACCCAATTTTTTAAGGATTTCCGTGAACTGATTAAAAATCATATCCACGCCTTTTTGGTAATCCGCAAGTGCGGCTTCTTTGTTGCCCGCCGCACGCTCGAAATTATCAAGCACGGGGAGAAACTCTGTCAGCACCGCCGCTTTGCTGTCCGTATACGCTTGCTCTTTTTCGCGGACAGAGCGTTTACGGTAGTTGTCATATTCCGCCAAGGTGCGCAGGAATTTGTCGTTTGCCTCTTTTAAACTGTTTTCGAGTTCTTCCAATTTCTGCTCGGTTTCGCTGACAGCCTGTTCTGCCGTTTGTGCCGCTTCCTGTTCCGCCGTTTCAGACGGGGTTTTGGTTTTTTCTTCTTTTGCCATACCGCTTATTCCTCCACATTGTCGGAAAGGATTTTTCCGACGATTTCCGTTAAATACCGCAGGCTCGGAATGAGCCGCGCATAATCAATTCTTGTAGGCCCGATAAGCCCCAGCGTACCGCTTTGATGCCCCGCAATTTCGTAATTGCCGAAAATCATACTGGAATTTTGCAGTTCTCGGTAGCGATTTTCGTCGCCGATAAGCACCTGCAAGCCGCCTTTTTCGCCGTTCGACTGATGCCCGGAAAAGATTTTCCCAAGTGGCTCGGCGCGTCGCAAAAACTCAATCAACTCGTAGGCATTTTGCTCGTATTCTTTATACCCGAGCAAGTTGCTTTGCCCTTCCAAAAGCAATTCCGTGCGTTCGGTCATCGCCGCGACATCGGCAAGTGCGACCAAAAGCGGCGTCATTTCCAAGGATTTTTCACCAAGCGAAACGGCAAGCGTTTGGATTTTTGCAATATGCATAGCCGCCGCAGGTTTGCCGATGAAATTCGCATTGACGATGTTGTAAAAACTTTCCGCCATATCCACGGTGATTTCACCGATGGTTTTGCAAACGCGGCTTTTGAGAATCCCCGACGAAGTCAGCATCACAATCATCGCCGTGCGCGTACCGATGGGAACGAGTTCCACCCGCCGCACCACTGCCGCCTCATCGGCAGGCGTTGTGGAAACCGCCGCGCATCGCGTCATTTCGGCTAAAATATTGCCCGCGCTTTCAAGAACCTTTTGCGCGTCGCCCGAGGCGTTTTGCAGTTTCAGGTCGATTAAGCGTTTTTCATTCGGGGAAAGTTCATAGCGCCCCATTAAATTGTCTACATAATATCGGTAGCCCGCGCTGGAAGGCACACGCCCCGCAGAGGTGTGCGGCTGTTCTAACAGCCCCATATTGACAAGTTCCGCCATTTCGTTGCGAATGG
>CAMGGF010000025.1 GCA_946055445.1 uncultured Ruminococcus sp.
GGTTTCTTTTCCTTTTTGGGCTTATATGCGGGCGGGTTTTTCATTTGCTCTTTGGCGCGTTTGCCCTTGGGCGTTTGCAAATATTGGTTAATCAGCACCACCGTGTCGCACATATCGTCGCACATATATTCTTTTGCAGTTTCAAGCAGGGCTTCTTCATTGTTCATTTCGCCCAAAATCGTGACCGCAATCAAACTTTGCGTATCGTTGGAGCCGTTTTCGTAAATATCGTTGAGAATACGGAACAACTTTTGGCACTCTTGACGGTTTTTGGAACGGATTGTGCCGATGACGCACGCCGCGCCGTAGTCCATAAAGAACTCGTCTGCCAAAAATTCGCCGTATTTTTCGTAATTTTCGTGATACGGTGTTTTCAGTTCGGGATACATTGCCGCCAAACGATTGGCAAGGGTGTTGCCGTCATAACTTTGCGTGCCGTTTTTCACCGCACTGCGCGATACCGGCGTGGGCATTTTGCCCGATTTGCCTTTTGCGGCGGCTTTTTCGCTGAATTTGGAACGGATACTGTCCGCAAGTTCGTTGCAAAGCGATTTTATATCGCGCTCGTCCCACTCTTCGGGGTTAAAATAATTGGTGGAGAGTTTCTTTAAATCCTCATCGGCGGCATCTGTGGTGTCGGCGCAGAATAACAGCGCCTGCATCCCGAAAAATTCCAACCGCAGTTTGCCTTTCTCACCGGAAAAATCAATATAGGTGTGTTCCCCGTCCGTTACGGTGGGCAGTGCGCCTTTTTCGGTGTCGGTGGGCACAACGGCAGCAAAGCCGTTTTCCGCCGTCACGGCGGAAATGCCGTTCAAGACCGCGGCGATTGCATCGGTTTGTGTCATATTTAAAACCTGCCTTGTTTGTAGATTTCAAATTATTGTATCATATTTTTTTCGGTTTGTCATTATATTTTTTATGAATTTGTGATTGCGAAAACAACGGGTATATGGTATAGTTAATCTGTATATATGCGTTTTGCCGATTTCGGCGGCGCAACATACGAGGTGATAACGATGAAGAACATTTTGGTTTTGTTCGGCGGCGTTTCCAGCGAGCACGCGGTTTCGTGTGTGTCGGCTTCGTCGGTGATACGAAATATCCCGCGGGACAAATACGCGGTGTATATGCTCGGCATTACGAAAACGGGCGAATGGCTCCTTTTTGAGGGGGATGCCGATACACTGCCCGATGACAAATGGCTTTCGGGCAACTGCACAAAAGCGGTGATTTCCCCCGACCGCGCGGACAGCGGTATTTTGGTGTTCCGCGATACGGGCATAGAAAAAATACATATTGATGCCGTGTTCCCCGTACTCCACGGTAAAAACGGCGAGGACGGCACCGTGCAGGGACTTTTGGAAATTGCAGGGTTGCCGTATGTCGGGTGCGACACCCTTTCAAGCGCCATGTGTATGGATAAAGCCGTGACCAATTTGCTTGCGGACAGCGTCGGCGTTTTGCAGGCGGCGTGGGTGGCGGTCCATGCCTACGAATATCAAAAAGATGCATCCGCATTTATCGTGCGCGCGGAGGAAAAACTCGGGTACCCCGTGTTTGTGAAGCCGGCGAATGCGGGTTCTTCGGTCGGGATTTCCAAGGCGAACAATCGCGAAGAATTTTTTGCGGCGATGGAAACGGCGTTGCGCGAGGACAAAAAAGTTGTGGTTGAAGCGGCGGTGCAAAATGCGTTAGAGGTGGAATGCGCCGTGATCGGCAACCGTGAGCCGATGGCGTCGGTGCCCGGCGGCATTGTGCCGTGTGCGGATTTTTACACATACGAAGCAAAATATGTGGATGACAGCGAATTGCAAATTCCGGCAAAAATTTCTGCCGAAACGCAGGAGCAAGTGCGGAAAGCGGCTGTAAAAATCTTTACGGCGCTCGGTTGTACGGGGCTTGCGCGTGTGGATTTCTTTGTGGAAAAAGAAACAAACCGCGTGCTGTTCAACGAGATTAACACCTTGCCGGGCTTTACTGCAATCAGTATGTATCCGAAACTGATGGAACAAAGCGGTGTGCCGTATCCGAAACTTTTAGACCGCTTGTTCAAATTGGCGCAGGAGAAGTAACACGGTATGGAAAAACAAGATGTGCTGATCGAAATTTGCAATCAGCAGACCATAGACGGCGAAAGCGAAAAAATCGAAATGCGCGTGTACGGTACGATTTGCGCGCTCGATGACGGCTTTTTGGTGGAATACACGGAGTATGACGAGGACGCGCGTCCCTGCCGCACCACCGTGCGCGCGGTCGGGGACAGTATGGTGTCCGTTGTCCGCGAGGGCGACTGCGGCGGCGAAATGCTGTTTGAAACGGGCAAACGCAATGCAACCGTTTACAATACCCCTTACGGTGCGCTGACCATGGGTGTATATACCAAATATGTGGAAAATACGCTTTGCGCAAACGGCGGGCGGCTGCATTTTTGCTACACCACCGATTTTCACGCGCAGGCGGGCATTGAAAACCGTATGACGCTGACGGTTTCGGCGCAGGAAAGTGAGAAAAAATAAGGAGAAATAACCCTATGTCTAAATTGGTAAAAGAAACAGAAAATGCGTTGCATACGCTGGTGTTGGAGGCACTCGGCAAGGCAATGGCGGCAGGTGAATTGCCCGAAGCGGCAATGCCGCCGTTTATCGTCGAAATCCCGCAGGACAGAGCCAACGGCGACTATGCTACCAACGCGGCATTTGTGGGTGCGAAGGTATTTCGCACCGCGCCCGTGAAAATTGCGCAGGCAATCGCAAAATACATTGACCTCGGCGACAGTTATTTTTCGGAATGTTCGGTCGCGGGGGCGGGATTTATCAATTTTCGTTTAAATGACAAATTCTATGCCGATATTTTGCTCGATGTCTTGGAAAAAGGCGAGAGTTACGGCAAAAGCGACTTCGGCAAAGGCGAAAAAGTCAATGTTGAGTTCGTTTCGGCAAATCCCACAGGCCCTATGCATATCGGTAATGCACGCGGCGGCGCTTTGGGCGACTGTTTGGCGGCGGTGCTGGAAATGGCGGGGTACGATGTCACGCGGGAGTTTTACATCAATGACGCGGGCAATCAAATTGAAAAATTCGGGCTGTCTTTGGATATTCGCTATCAGCAGATTTACAAAGGCGCCGACGCCGTAGAACTGCCCGAGGACAGTTACCACGGTGCGGATATTTCGGCGCGTGCACAGGAATTTGCCGACCTGTACGGCGACAGTTACCTCGAAAAATCGGAAAGCGAACGCCGCGCGGCGCTGGTCGAATTTGCGTTGCCGAAAAATATTGCGGGGTTGGAAAGTGCGCTCGGGCAGTACCGGATTATCTATGATAAATGGTTCCATGAAAGCGAACTGCACAAAGGCGCAATACAAGAAGTGATTGACATTTTGACCGCCAACGGCAAAACGTATGAAAAAGACGGTGCGCTGTGGTATAAAAACATTGAAGTGCAGACCGAGAAACTGTTGAAACAGGGCAAAACGCCCGAACAGATTGAAAAGTTGGAACTGAAAGACGATGTGCTTATTCGCCAAAACGGCAATCCGACCTATTTTGCGGCAGACATTGCCTACCACAGAAATAAATTGGTGGACCGTGGTTTCAAAAAAGCGATTGATGTTTGGGGTGCCGACCACCACGGTCATGTGGCGCGGCTCAAAGGCGCGCTTGACGCGATTGGTCTGAACGGCGACCGTTTGGATATTGTGCTGATGCAACTTGTGAATTTGATGAAAGACGGCAAACCCGTAAAGGTTTCCAAACGGACAGGCAACGCCGTAACGCTTGTCGATTTGCTCGATGAAGTGCCTGTGGACGCGGCGCGCTTCTTCTTTAACCTGCGTGAACCCGGCTCGACGATTGATTTTGACTTGGGGCTTGCGGTGAGCGAAAATTCGCAAAATCCCGTGTATTACTGCCAATATGCCAATGCGCGAATTTGCAGTATTCTGAAAAAACTGAAAGCGGACGGTATTACGCCGCGCGCATGCACCGAAGCGGAACTTATGCAGTTACGTGCGCCCGAGGAACGGGAACTTATCCGCCATTTGGCAGGTCTTACCGATGAAATTATCACGGCGGCAAAAGGATATGACCCCGCCAAAATCACGCGGTACGCCATCAATTTGGCGACGCTGTTCCACAAATATTACAACGCCTGCAAAATCGGCGTAGAGGACGAAAGCCTGATGCAAGCACGCTTAAACCTCTGCCTTGCCGTCAGAAGCGTGATGGTAAATATCCTCACCGCATTCAAAATCTCCGCGCCTGAAAGTATGTAATGCGCGTTACGGTATAAAAACAAAACAGGGAGTCCAATGCCTTATCAACACTCGGCATGGGGCACCCTGTTTTTCTATGCTGTTTTGTGCGGGGATTGCCTGATTATTCCGCCTCACGCAAGCCCGAAACGATTTGCAAAACCCAACGCGCGTCTACGGCGGTGACTTGCCCGTCCCCGTTTATATCGGCAAGGGTAAGCGTGACGGTATCGTCTGCCGCGCGCAAGCCCGAAACGATTTGCAAAATCCAACGCGCGTCTACGGCGGTAATTTGCCGGTCACGGTTGACATCCCCCAAGGAGAATATCAGTTTTAATGCCGAAACCGCCGTGTAAATAGACTGCGTGAGCGCTTCCAAATCTGCTTGCTGTGCTTTGGAGAAAGCAGATACATCTTGCGCGAGCAATTCGTCTAACGCCGCCAAAGTTTCGGCGGTATACAGGGAACGGTCAATTCCTGTCGCAGTTTGTACGGCTTGACGGTATGCGGTAAAATCTGCCGCGCGGTACATCGGGCTGTTTTCAATCGGTGTTGTGGTTACCGTGTCGATGAATGCACCGTCATGGCTTTCAATCACGCAGTAGTATGCCGCCGCGTCATCTGCAAGACAAGGCGTGTAGTGTATTTGCGTTGCACCGGGAATCGGTGTGCCGCCGACATTCGAAAGCGTATCGTTTTTGTACCATTGATATGTGCAGTTTATTCCAATTGCGTATACGGCGATGCAATTTTTGGTTTCATCAACCATTGTCGGCACTTCGCCTACGATGGCGGGGATTGCACGAAATACAGCATTTTCCGTGCTGTTTGCGTATGTTTCGGCAAAAGAGCCCGCACTGCCGTATACCGTAAACGGTGTTTGCGGTGCGGCGGAAACACGCGTTGCCGTTGCAGGCAAAACCAAATGTTTCAGCGACGGCGGCAAACTCAACACGGTTTTGACGGTTTCAAACTGCAAAAAGGTTACAGAACTGCCGTCAAAGCCGCCGATGCTCACCGCTGTAACAGCGGGCAGCCATAAGGTTTTCAAAGCGTTGCAGTCGGCAAAGATTTCTTTGGGTACGGTTGTGATTTTCGGCAAATATACCGTTTTGAGCGTGCGACACCCTGCAAATGCATTTTCCTGCACATTGGTTGCTGTCGGGAAAAAGGCGGTTCGCAAAGCGGAACAGCCGGAAAACGCGCTTTTGCCGATTTTCACGGCGTTTTGGAAAATCGCTTTCGGCAAAGCGGTGTTGTAAAAGGCTTCCGAAGCAATTTCCTTTACTGCGGGCAAATCCGTTTCACGCAAAGACAGACAGTTCTTGAACAGACCGATGGGTGCGGTTGTCATCTGTGGGAGTGAAACGCTTTGCAGTGCGGTGCAGTTTTCAAATGCACCTGTGGATACCGATGTTGCATTCGGCAGAGAAACCGCCGTCAGCGAAGTGCCGCGGAAGGCATACATACCGATTGTTTGCAGCGTATCGGATACCAATTCCGTGACGCCTCTTGCATTTTCAAAAGCGGAAAGGTCTATGGAAACGGCACTTTCAAAGGATACATTCTGCAAATTCGCACAGCCCGAAAACGCTTTCATACCGAAAGTTTCAATTTGTGCAAACGGAAATTCCGAAATGGAACTGTTTTGGAAAGCACTCATACCGACGGTTTTCAACCCCGCGCCGCGTACGCTGTGTAAGGCAGTGCAGCCCGAAAATGCGGCGAAGTCAACGGAAACGGCCGTGTCGGGGAGCGTGACGGCACGAATCGCCGTGTTGTCGCGGAAGGCTTGCCCGCCTATACCCGTTACCGTTGTACCGCGTATGGAAACGGGGACGGTGATTTCGGTTTCGGTGCCGAAATACGCGGTGATTTTTCCGTTTTGGTCAATGTCGTAAAAATCTTCATCACTGCTTGCAGAACGGGTGTATTTTTGCGTGACAACAGAACTCGGTAGTTTTCCCTTGGAAATTGCCACAGCGGAAACTTTTGTATCGGTTGAAATTTGCAAAGGCTGTGTGTACTGTTTGCCGTTGATAAGCCCGATGCTCGGCAGATCACTTTTGCTGTTGAGCACATACAGTATAATGGTGTCCTTTTCCGGACTGCTGAGTTCCAAAGAAAACGAAGAATGGAATTCTCCGCCTTGTACGCTGAATACAGGGTCGGCGGTTTTGGGCTGATTATCCAAAATGTATTTTAAATACAAAATACCGTTGCCGAAGCGGTTTTGCCCTTCATGTTCCAAGACCTTTACGGCGTAGTCGGCAAGCATTTCCTCTGCCTCTTTTGCGGTTTTGTTCGGATACACAGAGCGGACAATCGCAAGCCCTGCCGACACAAGCGGCGCCGCCATAGAAGTGCCGCTCATAACGGTATAGGTGTTGTTCAAATAACTGCTTTTTATGTTTTCACCCGGGGCGGCCATATCAATCGGCCCGTTGTAATTGGAATAGGGCGCCAAGATGTTGGTTTGGGTAACGGCGCTGACGGTAAATGCCGTTTCCACGCAGGCGGGGGAGTAGTATACTTTCGAAATATCGGTTTTGTCATTGCCCGCCGCGACAACCACATTGACGCCTTTTTTGACGGCGGCGTTTACGGAGTCGGTCATCGTTTGGCTTTCACCGGGGCCGGAAAGACTCATATTGATGATGTCGGCACCGTCGGCAACCGCACAGTCCACCCCCAAAGCAATCAAACTGGAAGGCCCTTTGCCCTGGTTGTTCAGCACCTTGTACGGTTTGATTTTTACATTTTGTAAAGTATTGTCTGCCAAAATGCCCGCTACATGCGTGCCGTGTCCGTAGTCGTCTTCACAACTGTTTTCCTCGCCCGTACTGCTCAAATTGAACGGATTTTCCAAAAGCCGCCCCGCAAGCAGTTCGTGGTCGGTGTCTACGCCGCTGTCCAGCACCGCAACGGTGATTTCTGCCAACTGCATTTCCGCCAAACGCAGGCTGATGTCTTCAAATCCGATTTGCGCGGACACCCAAGACTGCGCCTTTTCGCGTATGGGATACAGCAATTCGCCTGTACCGCGGTCCGTCAAAATCCCTGAACCGGCAGACTCGCTTTGCATAATACGAATATAATCCGGCTCTGCGTATTCCACGGTGGGGCAAGAAGCATAATATTCATACGCGCTTTTTGCCGCGCTTTCGGTTGCATACTGCAAAATATACAAATTGCGGTAGCCGCTGACGCAATCTATCGCACCGCGCAAGTCAATCGCGGCAGTGGATTTGACAATCAACCGTTTCGATTGAAACGCGCGATTCACCAGCGCGCCGAATTCCACGGCGGTCACGGTGTACCCGAACGATTCCAGCACTTCGGCGGCAGGAACTTCGCACTTGCCGTTTTCAAACTGCGCGGCACTTTCCGCAAGGACGGTATATGCCCCCGCAGGACTTTGCACCTGTAACTCTACACTGTTGTTTTGCAGTTGCACGGTGGTCGTTCCGTCGGAAAACACACCGATCGAAGGGGTTTGCATAGAAAAGGTAATCGGCAACATATCCGGCAAACTGTCGGCGTTTGCCGTACCGTCCGATTCCGTCGGCAGAAATTCGTCTGCAATAAAACTGTTGCCTTGGTCATAGGTGCGAACAAGGTTTCGCAAACTTTCCGTAAACGCAGTTAAGCCGTCCGTGTTTTCGGCAGATGCGGCGAAAGCCGAGAAAGCCGCCGAACAGGACAGCCAACAAACCAAACAAGATAATAACAGAGCGAGAAATCGCTTGAACATACTGAAAATACCCCTTTTCCGTCAAAAACAAGCCGCAATGGGACAATTTCGGACAAACATTCCCGATTTTTTCCCGTTTAAGCAGTATACTACATATATAGCCTCTTTGCAAGTAAAAAAGCGGAAAATTCACAAAATTTTTATACAAATTCGGGGGCGAATGTTGATTTTTCTCAAAAAGAAAAATAGAAATGCAAACAAAAACCCCGCGTGCAGGTTCTATTGCACACGGGGTTGTACTTTATTTTGCTTTGTGAACCGAAGAATCAGTCGCGGCGGCCGCGGCGGAAGTCACGGCGCGGGGCGGGACGGCGTTCCGAAATTTCGTTTTCGGGGGTTAAGCCTTCCACCTCAATCAGCGCCTCGCGGCGGGAGAGGTTCAGTCTGCCCTGTTCGTCTTTCGGCAGGACTTTCACGATGATTTCATCGCCGACATTGACCACATCTTCAACCTTTTCGGTGCGTTTGACATCGAGGTGGCTGATGTGTACCATACCCTCCACACCCGGCACGATTTCGACGAACACGCCGAAACTCATCAGGCGGGTGACAATGCCCTTGTAAATTGCGCCGACCTCGGGGCCGTTTGCAATGGTATCTACAATGAACACGGCTTTCTGTGCGTTGTCCAAATCCAAAGCGGAAACAAATACCTGACCGTCTTCGTTGACATCGATTTTGCAGTCGCACTCTGCGCAGATTTTCTGAATGACTTTGCCCTGCTTGCCGATGACATCGCCGATTTTGTCGGGGTCAATTTTCGTGGTAAGCATTTTGGGCGCCCATTTGGACAGTTCTTTGCGCGGCTCAGAGATAACGGGCAGCATAATTTCGTCCAAAATGTAGCAACGCGCGGCGTAGGTCTTGTCGAGCGCCTCGCGGATAATCGCGGGGGTAAGACCGTGTACTTTCAAGTCCATTTGAATGGCGGTGATACCTTTTTTGGTACCTGCCACTTTAAAGTCCATATCGCCGAAGAAATCTTCCAAGCCTTGAATATCGACCATCGTCATAAAGCGGTCGCCCTCAGTGATAAGACCGCAGGAAATACCTGCAACCGGCGCTTTAATCGGCACGCCCGCCGCCATAAGGGACAGCGTAGAGCCGCAAATCGAGCCCTGCGAAGTCGAGCCGTTGGAGGAAAGCACTTCGGATACCACACGAATGCAGTAGGGGAATTCTTCCACCGACGGAATGACGGGCAACAGTGCGCGTTCTGCGAGTGCGCCGTGACCGATTTCGCGTCTGCCCGGGCCTCTCGACGGTTTGGTTTCACCGACGGAGTAGGACGGGAAGTTGTAGTGATGCATATAGCGTTTTTCGGTTTGCTCGTCAATGCCGTCCAGCATCTGTGCGTTGCTCATCGGCCCCAAGGTGGTCACAGACAGGCATTGTGTCTGCCCGCGGGTGAACATGCCCGAACCGTGCACGCGCGAAAGCAGGTCAACTTCGGCATTCAGCGGACGGATTTCGTCAATGCCTCTGCCGTCTACGCGCTTGCCGTCATCCAAAAGCCAACGGCGAACGATATATTTTTGCAGTTTGTAAAGGCAGTCTTCAATTTTGGAAGCCTCTTCCGGATATGCTTCGTCGAATTTTTCGTGTACCGCGTCATAAATGGGTTTCAAACGCTCGTCACGAATGCGTTTGTCATCGGTATCGAGCGCGGCGCGCACATCGTCAATCGCGAATTCTTTAATTGCCTCGTACAGTTCGGGCGAGGGGTCGTTCGACGGGAAGGAAACCTTCTCTTTGCCGACTTCGTCGCGAATGCCCTTGATGAATTCCACGATTTTCTGGTTGGTTTCGTGACCGAACATAATGCCGTCAAACATAACATCATTGGGCACTTCGTTTGCGCCTGCTTCAATCATCGCCACCAAGGTGTCGGTCGAAGCCACGGTCACTGCCATTTGCGATTTTTCACGCTGTTCGGCGGTGGGGTTGATGACATATTCGCCGTCCACCAAACCGACGGAAACACCGCTTATCGGGCCGTCCCACGGAATTTCGGAAATGCTGATGGCAACCGAAACACCAATCATTGCGGTGATTTCGGGCGAGCAGTCGGGGTCAACGGACATCACCGTTGCCACCACGCCGACATCGTTGCGCATATCTTTGGGGAATAAGGGGCGAATGGGACGGTCAATCACGCGCGACGCCAGCGTAGCCTTTTCACTCGCTCTGCCCTCGCGGCGCTGGAAAGAGCCGGGGATTCTGCCCACGGAATAGAGTTTTTCCTCAAAATCCACGGAAAGCGGGAAGAAATCTACGCCCTCACGCGGTTTGGCGGCCATGGTTGCGGTGCAAAGCACTTCGGTTTCGCCGTAGCGGACAAGACAGGAGCCGCCCGCAAGTTGCGCCATTTTGCCGACTTCTACCGACAGTTTTCTGCCGGCAAGGTCGGTTTCAAAAACCTTGTAGTCTTTAAAAAACATACTTTTACCTCTTTTTCTTTATATTTCCGCGAGGCAAAGCCGGTTTTTAGCAATAAATGCAACCGTCCGCACTTCTTGAACGGCTCCATTTACCGCTAAACGACCGAAAAAGCCCCGTCGAATTCGTGTTCTAAAAAGCAATTCAAGGCAAGCAGCCCGAAAGCCGCTTGCCTCAATTCCCAACTTATTTACGGATGCCGAGTCTCTGAATCAAAGAACGGTATCTTTCAATATCGGTTTTCTGCAAATACGCAAGCAGGTTGCGTCTGTGACCGACCATCATCAAAAGACCGCGTCTGGAATGGTGGTCTTTTTTGTGGGTTTTCAAGTGCTCGGTCAAATCATTGATGCGCTTTGTAAGCACCGCGACCTGTACTTCGGGCGAACCGGTGTCACCCTCGTGTGTGGCGTATTCCGCCATGATTGCCTGTTTTTCTTCTTTGGTCATGTTTTTCACCTCTTTCAAAATTTGCCTGTCGCGCAGCACAGAAGAAGGTCAGGTGAATACCC
>CAMGGF010000026.1 GCA_946055445.1 uncultured Ruminococcus sp.
CTTCGTGACCGCTTAATCGACGGGCTTTTGAAAATTGACAGCAGCCGCTTAAACGGCGACCGCGAACAGCGTTTGCCCGGCAATGTGAATATCAGTTTCGAGGGCGTTGAGGGTGAATCGCTTTTGCTGTATCTCGATATGAAAGGGATTTCTGCTTCGTCCGGTTCTGCTTGCACTTCGGGCTCTTTGGACCCGAGCCATGTGTTGCTTGCCATTGGGCTTCCGCACGAGGTTGCGCACGGCTCTTTGCGGCTGTCGCTTTGCGAAAATAACACAGAGGAAGAAATTGACTATATTATTTCCTGCGTGCCCGAAATCATTGAACGGTTGCGCAGTATGTCTCCGCTGTGGGAGAGAATTCAAAAGGAAAGAGGTCTTGCATAATGGAATACAGCGAGAAAGTGATGGAACATTTCGCCACACCGCACAATGTCGGCAAAATTGAGGACGCGGACGGCATCGGTGAGGTCGGCAATGCGAAATGTGGCGATATTATGAAAATGTATATTAAGGTGCAGGACGGCATTATCACCGATGTGAAGTTCAACACCTACGGTTGTGCGTCGGCGATTGCAACCAGTTCTATGGCGACGGATATGATTAAAGGCAAGCCGATTGAGGACGCACTCAAACTCACCAACCAAGCGGTTGTCGAGGCGCTTGACGGTCTGCCGGCGGTGAAAATTCACTGCTCTGTGCTCGCCGAAGAGGCAATTAAAGCCGCAGTCAAGGATTATTATGACAAAAACGGGATTTCGTATGACCCTGCGCTGTTTCAAGAGGACAGTTGCCATTACGACCATCACCACGCGGAATAATTCCCCCAAAATTAAGCCGACAGCCCCCATATGTGCTGTCGGCTTTTCTTTTTTACGAAAAACAAAACATAGCAAAAAAAGTCGAGAGATAAAAAAAGACTCCTGTTATACTCTGTGTTGTAAGGCGGTGCGGGAATGAACGAGCAAATTGAAGCGGTGCAAAAAATGCAGGATTATATTGAAACGCATTTAGACACGGAAATCACTTTGGCAGATTTGTCACGCGTGTCGCTGTTTTCGCCGTGGTATGCGTATCGGCTGTTTCGGGCGCACACGGGGCTGACGCCTGCGGAATATATCCGCAGATTGCGGCTTGCAAAGTCAGCCAAACGGTTAAAATCGGAACACTGCCGTGTGATTGATGCGGCGCTCGATACGGGTTTTTCGAGTGTAGACGGATTTCAGCGTGCGTTTTTCAAAGAATTCGGCTGTAACCCTGCACAGTACGCCCGCGAAAAAATGCCGATTCCGCTTTTCGTGCCTTACGGTGTCAAATTCAGAGCGTTAAAAAAGGAGGCAAAAACAATGGAAAATGTGCAAAGCGTATTCGTGCAACTGCAAAGAAAGCCCGCGCGCAAAGTGATTGTCAAACGCGGCGTCGCGGCAGAGGACTATTTTGCGTATTGCGAAGAAGTCGGCTGTGATGTGTGGGGGTTACTTACGAGTATGGACTCCCTGTGCGGCGAGCCTGTATGCCTGTGGTTGCCGAAACCGTACAAAACCCCGAATACTTCCACTTATGTGCAGGGTGTCGAGGTGGATTGCGCTTACAACGGCATAATACCCGACGGGTTTGATGTGATCACTTTGCCCGAAGCGGAATATTTGGTGTTTCAGGGTGAGCCGTTCTCGGAAGAATCCTACTGCGATGCGATTGACGCGGTGCAAAGCGCGATGCAAAAATACGACCCCGCGCTGATAGGCTACCGCTGGGACGACGAAAATCCGCGTATGCAGTTGGAGCCGCGCGGTGAACGCGGATACATCGAACTGCGCGCCGTCCGCCCGTTGGAAAAGAAAAACGAGAAGTAACAAAAACAGGACAGGCAAAAAACACCCGCACAGAGTTTCAACTCTGTGCGGGTGTCCTTTTCTTACAGAGAAAATTGTGAAGGGAACGGTCTAGACCGTTCCGTAAATGCAAACATTGTCATTCTGAACGAAGTGAAGAATCTCAACAAATCAACTATCTCAAACAGAGATTCTTCGGCTGTCGCCTCAGAATGACAATTGTATTGCTGTGCGAAACGATTTCTATTCCCCCGCAACGCTTTCTGTTTCATCGGGCAATTCTTCCTTCGGGTCGCCGGTGGTTACCGCCTGTTGCGTTTCGCCCGCATTGCAACGCTCGACAATCGCAAACAGCATTGTCACAATTAAAAGGTAGGGAATCGGGCTGAAAATACCGGGGTTGACAAGCGACATCAACTCTAAACTTATGTAGGCGAGAAACACCGTCATATTAAACATAGTCGCTTTGCGCCACAACAGGAAAATGCGGCAGAAAAACTGATATACATATGCCACAATCCCGACCATACCGAAACTTGCGGCGATTTGAATCGGCTCGCAGTGATACCACGCAATCGAGAAATCCGCGCCCGCGTACACATCGCGGTTCCCCATATACCCTATCCCTGTGCCGAATACGGGGTTGTTGAGAAAGTCCTCAATTCCGCGCTTATATTGGTAATAGCGCACCTCTTGCTGTTCGCCGATAAGCACGCCGTTAATGGCGGACAGAAGGCGGTCAAAGGTTGAGCCGAAAAACGAGAAAAATTCACGCGAAAAGACCAATACCGCAAATAATAGACACAGGCAAACGACAATATAAGTTAAGCGGCGGCGTTTGTCATACAAAATGAACAGCACACAGCACATTGCCATTTCAATCGCGCCGAACACAAGCCCCCCGCGCGAACCTGTCAGCAGTATGCAGAAGAAGAACAGAAAGCCGAGCATAATGGAATAGGGCTTTTTGTTGCCACGCAAAAACGCAAACGGAATACACAGCATCAAAAAGGTGGAGTAGTTGTTGCGCCACTGCATAAACAACAGGTCGTGCGTTTCCAAAACCGTGTTGATGTGAATTAGGTAAAATGCAATGGTGACAAACGAGGCGAAACACCCTGAAAGCACCATAATTAAGGTGACTTTGTCCAGCAAAGAATACGCTTTGCGCACGGTCAAGTGCGTGTAAAACAGCACATATAAAACCGCCATACCGAGTCCCAAACTCAATATGTAAAATATCGAAACACCGCTTAGGTATTCTTCCTTGGAAATAAACCCGACGCCGCCCAAAATGACCACGACGGATACAATCAACATCGGTACAAGCAGTTTGCCGCCGAATTCCGGCTTTTTGCCGTAGAAAATAAAATGCAGTAAAACGCAAACAATCAAAACAATGCCCAACGGCACATACTGAATAAAAATGCTGAATGAATTGTAGCATTTTGCGGCAATCAGGCAAGTCAGCATAAACGGCATAAAGGTGGCAAGCAAATCGTCGCAAACCACCAAAGTGAAGCCGATAATACAGGCGAATATCAAGACGCCCGTAACATTCCATTCAAATGTGGACAGCAATGCGGCGACCGAGCACAACAGCGCCATATACCGCCCGCTGATCATAAGTTCACGCAGTTTTAAAATGCGCGGGGAATTACGAAAGATATCCATAATAAAAACCTTTATATGTAAAAGTGTGGGAAAGTCCCAATCTCACACCTATATTATATATAGAATTTCTAAAAATACAATACTTGTAACAAATTTATAATAATATTACATTTTTGTAAAGTTTTTGAATTGTGAAAATGCTCTTGATTTTTCAGCGCGAATTGCGTATGATGAAAGGCAGAAAATAAAGTAATGGGTTAGGAGTGTATTTTGTGACCGTACAGGAATTGCAGGCGGAAATTTTACGCCTGAAAAAAGAAAAAGATGTTTGCATTTTGGCGCACAGTTATGTGGCGCACGAGATTTTGGAAATTGCCGATTTTACAGGTGACAGTTTTGCGCTTTCGCAAAAGGCGGCAACAGCACCGCAAAAAAATGTATTGATGGTCGGCGTGCGCTTTATGGCGGAAACGGTGAAAATTCTTTCGCCCGAAAAAACCGTATGGCTTGCGCATCCGGAAGCGGGTTGCCCGATGGCAGAGCAAATGGATAAAGATATGATTGAAGCGGTGAAAAAGATGTACCCCGATTACACCGTGGTTGCCTACATCAACACTACCGCCGCGCTCAAAACCGTTTGCGATGTGTGTGTAACCTCTTCTTCGGCGGTGAAAATTGTCAAACAGTTGGAAAACAAAAATATTTTGTTTATTCCCGACTGTAACCTCGGCGCGTATGTGCAACAGCAGGTGCCCGAAAAGAATATCAAACTGTTACAGGGCGGCTGTCCCATTCACGCGGCTGTCAATGAAAAAGAAGCCGTCGCGGCAAAAGAAAAATACCCGAACGCCGAACTCCTTGTGCACCCCGAGTGCACACCCGATGTGGTGCGCCACGCGGATTTTGTCGGCTCGACTTCGGCAATTATGGATTATGCGAAAAAAAGCGACAGCAAAGCGTTTATCATCGGTACGGAATTGAGCATTGCCGAGCATTTGCAGTATGAATGCCCCGACAAGATTTTCCACTATCTTTCGCAGAAACTCATTTGCAAAAATATGAAAATGTCCACACTGCCCGATGTATACAATGTCCTTTTGGGGCGCGGCGGGGTGGAAATCACGCTGGACGCGGACACCATAGTAAAAGCGCGCAAATGTATTGATGAAATGTTGCGCCTCGGCTGATAAAGGATTGTTTGTATGGCAAATACGAAAAAAGTGATGGTGGCAATGAGCGGCGGCGTGGACAGTTCCGTGACCGCTTGCTTGTTGCAAAAACAGGGATACGATATTGTCGGCGCAACGATGAAACTGTTTCAAAACAGCGATGTAGATGTGCCGAAAGAGAAAGCCTGTTGTTCGTTGGACGATGTCGAGGACGCGCGCGCGGTTTGCGCGCGGCTCGGTGTGCCGCACTATGTGCTGAATATGACCGCTGACTTTGAAAAAGAGGTTATGGAACGGTTTGTGCGCGCTTATGAGCAGGGGTTTACACCGAACCCGTGTATTGACTGCAACCGTTATATGAAGTTTGAACGCCTTTTGCATAAGGCGCTGACGCTGGAAATGGACTATGTTGCCACGGGGCATTATGCGCGCATCGAAAAGCAGGGTGACCGTTTGGTGCTGAAAAAGGCAAAAGATTTGCACAAAGACCAAAGTTATGTGCTGTATTCTTTGACGCGAGAACAACTCACACATACGCTGTTTCCGCTTGGGGGGCTTACCAAGCCCGAGGTGCGCGAAATTGCCGCCGAAAACGGTTTCGTGAATGCGAATAAGCACGACAGCCAAGATATTTGCTTTGTGCCGAACGGCGATTATTTCTCTTTTATTGAAAAGTATACGGGCAAAACCTATCCTGCGGGTGATTTTGTTGATTTGAACGGCAAGGTTTTGGGACAGCATAAAGGCATTATCCGTTACACCGTCGGGCAACGGCGCGGTTTGGGGCTGGCGCTGCCGGCGTCGATGTATGTCGTGCAAAAGGATTTGGAACAAAACCGCGTGGTGCTGGGCTTCAACGAGGATTTGTTTTCGAAGGAAGTATATGTGGAGGATATTAACTTGACCGCGTGCGACCGTTTGGATCGGCCGACGCGTTTGTATGCAAAAATCCGCTACAACCAAACCGAACAGCCTGCAACGGTTGTGCAAACGGACGAAACGCATTTGAAAATTGTGTTCGACGCGCCGCAACGCGCAGTGACGGCAGGGCAGGCAGCGGTCTTGTATGACGGTGATACGGTGGTCGGCGGCGGCACGATTGTGTAATCCAAAAATGAATATATATTCACCAAACATATAAAACAACAAAAAAACTGTTAATCAGTGCGATTTGTATAGCACCTGTAATTTTCCGAATTGGAAATTACGGGTGTATTTTTTTGGGAAAAGACGAAAAAATCGACAATTTTGTTGTTAATATGCACAAAAAACAATACATTGATTTGTGCGTTCTGTTTTATCCGATAAAAATGTATTGATAGAACAAAAGGTATGATTTACCTGTTGACTTTTTGCAGAGGAAATTGTAAACTATGACTAAACAAGCAAACAATTCTATGTGCATTTTCAACAAGGTAGGTTCTATATGACAGCAATTCTCAAAAATTTATCCCCCCTCACGATTTTACGGGAAAAGAACGGCAAACGCCGTATGACGATAATGGTTTGCAGCATTTTGCTAATGGGCTTCGGGATTTCGGTGTTTTCTTTCTCCGACCTCGGCGTAGACCCGTTTACCGCGATGAATATGGCGGTCAGTGCAAAATTGGGCATGGGACTCGGGCTGTATCAAATGCTTGTAAACGGCGTACTGCTTTTTGCAGTTGCATTTTTCTCGAAAAAACTGATCGGCATCGGTACGGTCATCAATATGATTGGTGTCGGCTATGTGTGCGAATTTTTCACGGCGCTGTATGACCGCTATTTGCCCGCGCCCGAAACCTTTGCGGCGCAACTTTTCTTAATGGCAATAGGCGTGGTTCTGCTGAGCCTTGCCGCCTCGCTTTTCTTCACGGCGGCTTTGGGTGTCGGCCCGTATGACGCGGCGGGATTTGTGTTTGACGAAAAAACCAAGATACAGTACAAATGGTGCCGTGTAATTACCGACCTTATCTGCACGGTCATTGCAATTTGCTTTGCAGGACCTGTGGGTATCGGCACAATCGTTACGGCGTTTTGTATGGGCCCTGTGGTCACTTTCTTTAACAAAGCAGTTTCACAAAAACTGCTCTACATAGATTTTCGCACTTTTCTGCGCCTGACGGTGCGGTACTACGATTTCCGCAAATTCGGTGCGGGCTTTGTTTCTCCGAACGGCAGATTTGCTTCTTGATTTTTTCTCTCTCTTTTCCTTCTATATACATGAAAACGGCGGCAAAAGGCTGCCGTTTTTATTTTGTCGGATTTTGCCTGCACCTTGACAATCGCCCACCGTTTTTGTTATCATATATTCTTGAAATACTGTCTATATTTACATAATCGTTTTCGGGAGGGCTTTGTATGCTGCAAGAAACTTTATGTATGAATTGTATGAAGGAAATCGGTGACGCCGAAGTTTGTCCGCATTGCGGCTTTTCGGCGGACGGCCCGCAAATTGCACCCTATCTGCCGTTTCACACTTTGGTCGGCGGTCGATATGTCATCGGAAAAATGCTTTCTGCCGGCGGCGACGGCGTAACTTATATTGCGTGGGATGCCGAGCGTAAAACACGGGTAACCGTGCGCGAGTATTTGCCCGAGGGGCTTTCAGCGCGCGCGGAAAACGGAACGCAAACCGTAGTGCTTCGCGGCAGTGAATTGCTGTATCAAGACGGACTTGCGGACTTTTTGGCGTTGTGGCGCAATTTGGCGCGTGTACGCTCTTTAACGGCTATGATTCCCGTGTTGGATATTTTGGAGGATAACAACACGGCTTATGCGGTTTCGGAATATGTGGAAACGATTTCCCTGCGTGACTTTTTATTGAAAAGCCGCACAGGTTATTTGACCTTTGAACAGACCAAAACGCTGTTGATGCCGGTGGTGTCAACCGTGTCCAAACTGCACGAATTGGGAATTGTGCACGGCGGCATTTCGCCGAATGCGCTTCGCTTGGGGCGTGACGGCAAAATCCGTTTAACAGATTTTATGATTTTATCCGCACGCGTGCAAAACAGCGGGTATGTGTCCGAATTGGCGGCAGGATATGCGGCGATTGAACAATACAGCAATGCGGGCAGTATCGGGCCGTGGACAGATGTATATGCGTTTGGCGCAGTCACATACAGAATGCTTGTCGGCAGTACGCCCGATGAAGCGCCGGCACGCGTTGCAAACGATAAACTGATGATTCCGGCAAAGTTCGTGGAGAGTTTACCGGCTTACGCGGTCAGCGCACTGCAAAACGCGCTGGCAATCGCGCCCGATGACCGAACCGAAACCATGGATGAATACCGGGAGGAACTTTCCGGTTCGCCGAAGGTGATGGAAGCGCGCAAAACCGCCGCCAACGCCGCCGTCCAGGCGAAAACCACCGAGGAGGAAGAGGCCCAACGCCGCCGCAAAGAAAAACTCCGCAAAGAAATGCTTCGAAAACAGGAACAAACGCGCGTTTTACTGATTTCCTTCGGCATTTGTGTGGCTGTGGGGCTTTTGGTGCTCGGTGGATTTCTGTTCTTCACACGGGACACTTCTCCTGCGGATGATACCACCGCCCCGAGCGTACAGCAGGAACTTGTGGATGTGCCGAATTTCGTCGGGCAAAGTTATACGCGCATTAAAAGCGATACCGTATTAAATGAACGCTTCCGCTTTGTTGTGGAATATGCATACAGCAGTGATGTGGAAAGCGACTATATCATTTCACAGAGCACCGAGGAGGGACAGCGCGTTCCGATGGGTTCGGAACTGAAAATCGTGGTCAGCCGCGGCGTGGAGTATATTACGCTTCCCGATGTCAAAGGCATGCAGTATAATGCGGCGGTGCAGGTGCTTATCAATGCGGGCTTTACCTGCACCAAAATCGAAAAAGAGAATGACGGTACGCATACCGCAGGTATTGTGATTGACACAACGCCGCAGTCCGGGAAGAACTATGAAAAAGGCAAAGAAATCTTCGTGCAGGTTTGGGGCGAAGTGCCCACCACGCAGTCAAGCGGTCTCGGGGATTTAATTCCCAACTTGTTCGGTTGAGGATTTATGATGTAAAAAGGCAGCCTCCAACGAGGTTGCCTTTTCTTTTCAGCAACCGTTAGTTGCGCTCTTTTTTTTTGCGTTGACACCAAAAATTTGCTGACAAACCGTAAATTGTATGGTACAATAAAAACAAAACAAAAAGTCTATTTTAGGAGGTTCTTATGCAAAACTTCATCGAGTATATTGAAGAGGCTTTTCAGGGGCAAGCGGACAGCGATACCCTCTACCGATACAAACGGCAGTTGCTCGGGAAAATGACCGAGCGCGCCAATGAAGTCACCCACACAGGGTTGCGGGATGACAAAGTGCTGAACGATTTGATTATCAGTGAATTTCCCGATTTGCAAGACGATTATCAGCGTTTTCGCAAGGCAGACCGCAAAAAACGCCGCGAAAAGTTATTTAACCGCATTATGATTTTCGGTTCAATCGGTGTTTCTCTGCTGCTGGTTATTATTTTCCTTGCAATTGGCTTTGTTACGGATGTTTGGACGCCGACTTGGCTGATTGTTGCGGATGGTATTCTGCTTTGGGTTATCTTTATACTCAGCGAGTGGATTCGCCGCATTACGGGGCTTCGCCGTCTGTTTCACCCGATTGCCCGTGTGATGCTTGCCATTGCCGTGATGTGCGCGACGGTCGCGTCGTTTTTATTTGCGCTTTCGGCTTTGCATTTGCCGAAAGCATGGGTGATTTTCCCCTTCGGCGTGATTTGCATTTACCTTGCCGATGCAATTTACGCCAATGTTACCAAGCAAAAATTGCGTATCATTAACTATCTTGTCTATATCCTTGCGGCTTCGCCGATGGTATATGTGTTCCTCGGCGGGCTGGAAATCATACCGTGGGCGCCGGGCTGGTTGATTGTACCGCTTGCGGTGGTTGTTGATATTTTCATTATACTTGGTGTTATGGCAAACAATACGAAATACAAATATAAACCGGAGGTGGATGCAGCATGGAACGAAGATTAAACGCTGAATTGTGGGACAAAATGCATTATTTGTTCCGCGATTACAATGACCGTATGGTGCATGTCAAATTGCAGTATGACTTTGAAATTGACATTGAGGCGCTCAAAACTGTGATTATCTGCTTTTTTGAAAAAGCGCCCGTACTCCATTCCAGTTTTAAGGATAACCATGTGAGTCCCTATTGGATTGTAAAACCCTACCGTATTGATGATGTGTTGGAGGTTTCCTATCCCGATGATGTCGAAGCGGCGGCAGACGCCTTTTTGACGCAGGAAATTCCGCCCGACAGCGATATTCAAATGAAAGTGGCGGTGTTCTTTCAGGACGGCAAAACCACGCTCTGTATGATTGAAAATCATATGTGTATGGACGGCGGCGACTTTAAGTATTTCTTAAAAGCGTTTTGCAAAAATTACAATGACTATATCGAAAACGGCGTCAGCCCCGTCGATTTGCGCGAAGGCTCACGCTCGTATGACCAAGTGTATAACGATTTCTCAAAAACCGAACAGAGAATGGCGCGCAATCTGTATAAGAATATCAACGCCAAGGACGACCACAAATTCCCCTTAACGCCCGACAGTATCCGTGACCGTTCGTTTATTGCCAAGCGCAAAATCAGCGCCGAAAAACTGGCGCAGATTAAAGCGGCGGGCAAAAAACACGGCGCAACCGTCAACGATATGTTGTTGACCGCATATTTTTACAGCCTGTATACATTGGCAAATTACAGCCCGTATGAGGGGGTTTCGATTTCCTGCGCGATTGACCTGCGCCGCCATTTAAAAGATGTCAGCGACGAGGGGCTTACCAATCACACCGCGTGGATGCAATGTAAGGTGCCTGAGCGCGGCAAGGATATTTTCCAAACACTCCAATATGTAAAACACAGTTCCAACCAATTTAAACAGGATAAATTTATGGGGCTGTACGGCTTGCCGCTTTTAAAACTCGGCTATACCATTATGCCGCACGCCGCGAGTGAGGAAATCATTAAAATCGGCTATTCCAATCCCCTTTTGGCGATGAGCAATATCGGCATTTTGGAAGCGGATAAGTTAGCGCTTTGCGGGCATGAGCCGACCGACGGCTTTATGACCGGTGCGGTAAAATATAAGCCGTTTGTACTGTTGTCGGCAACCACCATGCACAATGTGGTGACGCTGTCGATGTGCGTGCGCGGCAACGACGAAGACAAAAAGACCGTTGAACGCTTTTTCGACTTGATGGAACAGAGTTTGGACGCGCTGACCGCGGGTGTATGAAAATAAAAAACAGAATATAACGAAACGGGGCTGTAAAAAAACGAATGTTTTTTTACAGCCCCGTTTTGGGGGATAGGAAAAAA
>CAMGGF010000027.1 GCA_946055445.1 uncultured Ruminococcus sp.
TCCGTAAAATCATATCGAAATCCACGGGCGGGCATGGAAACCCGCCCCTACAACCGTAGGGACAGGTGCCCTCACCTGTCCGCGGGCGGAAAGAATCCGCCCCTACGATTGTGTGATAAATAAAAATTTGTCATCCTACGCGAAGCGAAGAATCTCTGCAAACGCAAAACGAAATGCCGCGAAACGAGATTCTTCGGCTTGCGCCTTAGAATGACATCATAAAATATGCTTTGTTCAATACATTTTCTGCAACCGTTTTTGCCGAACGGCTGTGCCCAGTTCCAAAGCGGTAAAGACTATTATCCCAACCGTCAATGCCGTCTTCATAAGATACAAAATCCGAATGGCTTTTGCGCCCGTCTGCAAAATGCGCAAATCGCGAAACAATATATCCATATGCGCGTCTGACTCCTTTATGCATTTTCTGCGGTGATGAGTACCGCGTGCGCAACCGAGGGTATGCTTTCCCCTTGCAAAGACGAGGTGAGCGACATCAGCGCGCCCGTTGCGGTCAACAGCACTTTTTTGAGTTCACCTTGTTCCATACGGTTGAGAATGTGCCCGTTGAGAATGCTTGCCGCGCATCCGCAACCCGAGCCGCCCGCGTGCACATCCTGTTTTTCGCGGTCGTAAATCAGCAACCCGCAGTCGCTGTGCACGGCGCGAAGGTCTATGCCGTAATCTTTTTCCAAAAGTTCAAACAGCAGTGTTGTGCCCACCGTGCCCAAATCGCCTGTCAAAATCAAATCGTAGTCGGTCGGCTTTGTGTTCGTGTCCTTCAAAAATGCCGCAATCGTGTCTGCGGCGGCGGGTGCCATAGCCGCGCCCATATTGTTGGCGTCTTTTATCCCTAAATCCACGATTTTTCCGAATGTGACTGCCGCAATATGCGCAGTCGGTTTTGCCGATGTTTGCGGGGTGGTGTCAGACAGCACCGTTGCGCCTGCCGCCGTAGCGGTGCGCTGGGCTGTGGGCGGGCGTTGTCCGCCGTATTCCAACGGCTGACGGAATTGCCGTTCTGCCGAGGCAAAGTGTGAAGAGGTTGCCGCGACCGCCAAATTTGCCGCGCCGCTGTCTACAAGTACGCTCGCAAGACCTAACGAGAGCGCCATCGTCGAGCACGCCCCGTACAGCCCCAAAAACGGTATCCCTAAATCACGCACACCGAACGCACTGCCGATGCATTGTGCCAGCAAATCGCCCGATAAAATAAAGTCTGCGTCCGCAGGCGTTTTGCCCGCTTTTTCCAGCGCACACACAATCGCTTCGCGCTGCATAGCGCTTTCCGCCTGTTCAAAGGACGCTTTCCCGACGGTGTCGTCTTGGTGCACGCGGTCAAATTCTTTGCCGAGCGGCCCTTCGCCCTCGGTTTGTCCGACTACGGCGGCGTGTCCGATTACGGTTGGTTTATTCTCCAAAAGCACGGTGCGCGTGCCAATTCGTTTCGGCATATTTGTTTCCTCCTCAATACAACCCGAACAGATACACAATCAGCCCGTAAACAGATGCCGTAGCACAGCCGTAGACAATCACAGGCCCCGCAATCGTGAACAGTTTTGCGCCCGTGCCGAGAATGTGTCCTTCTGCGCGAAATTCCATTGCAGGGGAAACAACGGAGTTTGCAAACCCCGTAATCGGCACAATCGTGCCCGCGCCTGCGTGTTTGGCGATTTTGTCAAATACGCCGATACCCGTCAGCACCGCCGTCAGCAAAACAAGCGTGACGGAAACAGCGGTTTTGGCACCGTCCGCGCTTGCACCGTAGTTGGTATATAAAGCATATAAGGCTTGCCCGAGCGTACAAATCGCGCCGCCGAACAAAAACGCCTTTACGGTGTCTTTCAGTTTCGGCGAGGGGGGCGAGGCTTTTTCGGCCATTTTTGTGTATTCCTGTTTTCCGGTTGCCATAGAAAAACTCCTTTTTATCAAGTTCGCTTTTATCGTTGCCGAAAATCGTGTAAAAATTCACAAATTATACATTGAATTGCGGAAAGGTTTGGGGTATGATTTTAAAAGAAGTATAAGGCGGTGTCGGTATGCAGTTAATTGAAGTCAAAGACATTTACAAAATTTACAATCCCGGTGAGAATGAGGTGCGCGCGCTCGACGGCATTACGCTTTCCATTGAACGCGGCGATTTTGTGGCAATTATCGGGCAATCGGGCTCCGGCAAATCCACCCTGATGAATATGCTCGGGCTTTTGGATGTGCCCACAAGCGGCGAATACTACCTCGACGGTGAAAATGTTTCCCATATGACCGATGACCAACTTTCCGAAATCCGCAATAAGCAAATCGGCTTCATTTTCCAAGGGTTTAACTTAATTTCGAGCCTTACCGCACAGGGCAATGTGGAGTTGCCGCTGGCGTATCGCGGTATGCCGACGGAAGAACGGCATAAACTGTCGTTGGAGGCGCTGGAACGCGTCGGGCTCGGGCACAGACTGACGCATTTGCCGAAAGAAATGTCCGGCGGGCAACAGCAACGCGTGGCAATCGCGCGCGCCGTCGCCGCAAGACCGCCCATTATTCTGGCAGACGAGCCGACGGGCAACCTCGACAGCCGTTCGGGGCGCGATGTGATGCAAATTCTGCACGAATTAAACGAAGAGGGCAGAACGGTTATTTTGATTACACACGACAACGGCATAGCCGACGAGGCAAAACGCGTCATTCGTATTCAGGACGGAAAGGTTGTTGAGGACTACCGCAATGCACCGCTGTCGGCACAAGTGTAAAAATTTTCACAAACTTATTGTTTTTTAAAAACGGATAGTGTATAATAGTTTCAATATGTAGTATTAGGAGGTGGCTGTGATGTTAGACCCGAACAAAACCATTCAATTCTCGATTAAAGGCGAGCATGAGGAAGAAATGCGCCAAACCATTTTAACGGTTTACAATGCGCTTCGGGAAAAGGGCTATAACCCCATCAGTCAGATTGTCGGGTATATTTTGTCCGAAGACCCGACTTATATCACCACGCACAACAACGCCCGCAGCCTCATCCGTCGGTTGGACCGAGATGAACTGTTGCAGGCGCTTGTGAAAAATTATCTGCGCTTGGACGAAAGCGAAAAATAAGGAGAAACTATGGCAGAAAAAAACGATTTTTTAATGTATAAGGGAAAACCCCTTGTTCGAAACGGCGACACCATTTATTACGGCAATATGTCCGACGATTTTGTCATTATGATGCGCATTGCTTCCAAAAAAGAGTTCGGCGGCTACGATTTGGCGTCGAAAGTTACGGTGCAACTTTTGAGCACCGACCCCGATGCGAGCGCGAAAGAACGCATTGTTAAAACCAGCGAGAAAAAAGGCTTGTTCGCGGCAATGGATATTGCCGAAGTTTGGCTTGACCGTGCACTGCGCGGCTGAAAACAGAACGAATAGAGAAACGGTACTTCGGTGCCGTTTCTTTTTTTGCATATTTATATATAAAAAATTTTTTCAGAAAATCAGTCACCTTTTTTGTGTTTGCGGTGTATTACGGGTGAAAGGAGATGAAACCGTATGCAAAACGAACGGGAAAAAGACACACCGTCTGCCCAAGATGCGCAAGAGGCGCTTGCGCGGTACGGTGATATGCTGTTTCGGATTTGTTTTGTACTGCTTAGGCAACGGCAAGATGCCGAGGACGCTGTGCAGGAAACGCTGATTCGCTATCTGCGCAAGGCGCCGCGTTTTGAAAGCGAACAGCACGAAAAAGCATGGCTTATTCGCGTTGCAACCAATATTTGCAAAAACGCACTACGGTTTCGCAGTCGGTATGAAACGGTTGTTTCGGACGAATTTGCGGATTCAACCGAACTCCCGCCCGAGAACAGCGAAATTCTCGGTGCGCTGTGCGGTTTGCCGTATATATATCGCGTGGTTTTGCAACTTTACTATGTTGAGGGGTATAAAACGGCGGAAATTGCACAGATTTTGCACATCTCCCTTTCGGCAGTTAAAAAACGCTTGGAAAAAGGCAGAAAGTTACTGAAAGAAGCCTATACAAAGGAGGATTTACGGTGAAAAAATTAGAAAATGCGGAACAGAATTTGCGTTTGAGCACTTCGGCGCGCGCACGCATCGGTGCGGCGTTAGAGGCGGAAAGTACCGAAATAAAACAGGATAAGCCGCCAATGCGGTGGGCTGTGGCGGCAGCAGCGGTTGTGCTGACGGTGGCATTGCTGTCCGTGGGCGTGTTGCACCGCCCTTCGGCACAGCCGACAACGGAAAATACACAGCCGGAATTTAAAACGGCAATGAGCGGCGAGAGTTTGCGGCTGTGCATTACACAAATGCAAGCAAGCGGGCAGAGCGTATCTACCGAATTGAGTGCCGACAACGAGGTTTTTGTCGAGCCTGCGCGGCAGATTGACGGTAATATGCTGTACGCCTTTGAAGCACTGGACATCGAGGCGTATGACCGCATTTATGTGAAGATGCGCGGGTTTAATGACGACACATCGCCCGATACGGCTGTGACGAACAGCGATTGGCAGTTTACATCGTCCGATATGAAAACCGCGAAAGAGTTTGGCGTGTATGTCAAAACACAGGACGAATCCCAAAACGAGCCGCAAGAATATGTGCTGGGTTACGCTTGCGATGACGGAAAGTTTTATGTAACTGCGCCCACAGACGGGATAACTGTTGTGTATACTGTGACTGCAGAAAACGACACGGAAACGGTCAGTGTGGATTTGCGTTTGCGCGCCGTGGACGGCAAGGTCGGCGTTACGGTGGAAAACGAGCAAAAATTTGTAAAGTGATGTAACTTTACGAGTACGAATTAAACTCTGAGCGAACGGGCGGGTCATTTGTGCCCGCCCGTTTTGTCATTCTGAACCTTACGGCTCGGAATGACATTGCTTTTTTCTGAAATATGACAATTCTGTTAAAATCCCTCGTCTTGAATTGACAGCCATCGACTTTGGTTGTATAATCATCTGCGGTTAAGGTGAGGGGAGTCGAACACAATATGCCGAAAATTTGATATTACGGCGGATTTTCACTTTTTCACCGTTGTCGGGCGTCAGCCCGACTGCCGCTTCAAAAGCAAAAATCCATCCGTACTCTCTGCATTTTCGGTGCAGAGCAGTTTAAAATGAGTAGATTTTCGTTCCCGAAAGACATAAAATCGATGCCATACTACCGTATGGCGAGATTTTTAACGCAGTTCAAGCGGAAATATACCGTTTTAAACCATATCGGGTTCGGCTCTCCTCACCTTAAACTATATGACAGAAATTGCGGCAAAGACAGTAAAGTTGAGGTGTATTATGAAAAGGGAACGCACAAATTCCGAAGAAAAAGAAATTTTATTAGAGAAAAAACTTGACGCAAAAGTCGAGAAAAAATACAAAAAAGAGCAAGAAAAGGCGAAAAAGCGTAAAAACAGCAAATTCCGCAACAGCAAGTTCGGCAAACAGTGGTTTGCGCTTGCAAAGTGGAAACGCGTTACGGTATATGTGATTTTAATTGTTTTGCTGGTCGCTTTGCTGGCGTTCGGCGTGGTTTACGGTATCTACAACAATTTCCGTAACGGCGTGGACGAAAAAAACCTCGGCATTTCCTCCGAAATTGCCGACAAATACGGCGATACCGATATATTCAATGTCGCGCTGTTCGGCGTAGACACGCGCGATGAAAATTCCTTCTCGGGCAGAAGCGACACCATTATGATTATCAGCGTTGACAAGAAAAACAATGTGGTGAAACTGTCCTCCATTTTGCGCGACAGTTATGTGGCGATTGAAGGGCATAAAAATCAAAAAATCACGCACGCGTATGCGTTTGGCGGCGCAGAACTCGCAATTAAAACGCTCAATCAGAATTTCTCGATGAACATTACCGATTACGCCACCGTCAATTTCTATAAACTCGGGCAGGCGATTGATTTGCTCGGCGGTATTGATGTGGAGGTAACGGAGCGCGAGCGTATACATTTGAATGACATCGGCGACGATGAAAATCCCGATTTCGGGTATTTGAACGAGTCGGGGTTTGTGCATTTGACCGGCGAACAAGCGGTTGTGTATGCGCGCCTGCGTAAAATCGACTCCGATGTGGAACGCTCCAACCGACAGAAAAAGGTTATCGAGGCACTTTTGGTGCAGGCGAGAAAGGTCAGCCCCTCGAAATACAGCGAAATGCTCAAGACCATGATGAGCCTTTGCGAGACCTCGCTGTCGTTCTCTGAAATTATGTCCTTTGCACCGATGCTCAAAGAGGATATTACCATTCAAATGACCAATGTGCCCGGTGAAGAGGATAACGCAATCGGCGGTATCTATGACGGCGCGTGGGTGTGGCGGTATGATTTGGCCGCTGCGACCGAAAGACTGCACCTGTTTATTTACGGCGAAGTTCCCGATGAACCGATTACGAAGAAAAATTCGTCTTGGGGCAGTAACTCGAATAAAACGAATAAAAACAATACGACTGCCGCGCCGACAACCGCGCCGAATTTGAACGCTGCCACAACAACAAACCCTGTCGGCACAACGGGCGAGGCCACAACTTCGGAAACGACCTCAGAAACCACGACTACGGTGCCGCCGACAACGGAATCGTCTACTGCACCGCCGGAGACCACAACGGAGCCCGTGGCAACTGCACCGCCGGAAACAACCGAGGGCAATGCGGCGGCTTAAAACAATGCACTGTTCTGCCGTATATGCTGTATTGCAGCATATACGGCAGATTTTTTACGGTAGATTTTCACGGCGGATTGTGCTACAATATAAAATAAGATTCTGAAAAGGGTGTGATGATATGGCAAAAAAAGCGGCTTCGGTTTTGCTGTGCTGTGTTTTGCTGTTGCTCTCTTTTTCGGGTTGCTTAGGAAGAACCAAGGCGGGCAAAAGTTTTTCTGTGCCCATTACGGACGAACCGAAAAGTTTAGACCCGCAAATCGCCGCTTCCAATGCCGAAAGGCTTGTAGCGTCCAACGGGTACGAGGGGCTTGTGCGCGTCGGCGCAAACGGCGAAATTTTAAACGGTGTTGCCGAATGGTATACCGTATCCGACGATGGTTTGACCTATACATTTTATCTGCGGCAGGACGCACAGTGGGCGCTGTATTCCGCGCAAAAAATTGTATTGGCGCAAAAATACGGCGAAAATTTCAAAGAAACATTTGACAAAACCGTATATGCCGAAGATTTTGTGTTTGCGTTACAGCGTGCGGTTGACCCGCAAACCGGTTCGGCAGACGCGTTTTTGTTTTCGAGCATTGCGGGTGCGCAAAGCATTTTGGCGGGGGAATTGCCGAAAGAAAGTTTGGGCGCAGTGGCGATTGACAATTTCACCCTGCAAATCCGTTTGGCGCGTCCCGATGAAAATTTCCTGTATGCCTTAACTTGCCCGGGCGCGAGCCCCTGTGACCGTGAATTTTTTGAACTGACGGCGGGGCGTTACGGTTTGGAAGTCGGCTATTTGCTGTCCAACGGCCCGTTGCATGTGTCCAAATGGTTGGGAAAGACCTCTATTAAAATGATTAAGAATGACGATTATCACGGCGGTACGGCGGCTGCACCCGCGTCGCTGACGCTGTATTATAACGAAGATGCAGACGCCGTGCCCGAAAAAGCGGCGGCAGGGACTTATGATGCGGCATTCTTGACAAAAGCGCAATTCGACGCTTTGGAAGATGCTTCGGATTTAACGGTGCAGTATTTGGAAAACACCACCTATTCTTTCTTGTTTAATTTCAAGAATGCAACACTTGCGAATGAAAATATGCGAAAAGCCCTGTGCCTCTCTGTCAATTTTGACAACCTCTCTATATTGGGAGAAACCGTAACGCGAGCCGCGGGGATTGTGCCGCCGTATTGCACGGTCGGCACACAGAATTACCGCGAAACGGCGCAGATTTCTTTGCCGTCCTATGATGCGTCTGCGGCAAGTGCTTGTTTCGGGGAGGCTTTGTTGGAACTCGGCGCATCCAGCGCGCAAATTCAAGTGCTGTGTGCGCTCGAATATGAAGACTTTGTTCGCGCAACGGTGCAATCTTGGCAAAAGGCGCTGGGGGTAAAATTTGTTGCCGATGTCAGGGCGGTATCGCTTTCCGAATTGTTGGCGGCTGTGTCCGACGGCAACTATGATGTGGTGTTTTATCCGCTGACGGCGTCTTCGGTGATGACATCTTCGTATCTTGAAATGTTCGGTGCGGGCGGCGCGTTTTCAGCGGATATGGCGGAATATGAAGGGTTGCTGCGGAATATTCGCGCAAGCGCGGGCAGTTATGCCGACTTGTGCGCCGCTTGCCGTGCGGCGGAAAGCGCATTGGTACAGCACGCGGTACTTCTGCCTGTGTTTTATCAAAGCAACTGTTTCGTGACAAACAAAGATACAAAGGATATATACTTTTATGCGGCAAAAGACTATGTGTATTTCGGCAATGCAACCAAAAAGTGAGCAAGCGCGTTTTTGGCGTGCGGTTTTGCTGTTTGTTTCGTGGGCGTGTGTCTTGGCGTGTGCCGTGACGATTTTTGTGTTGTCGCACGAAACGGCGGCGGAATCTTCGGGCAAAAGCAACGGCGTAATTGCAATGCTGTTTGCGCGGTTTGGGATTGTTGTCAGTTCGCATTTTGTGCGCAAACTCGCGCACGCGCTGGAATACTTTGGGCTCGCGTTGCTGTTATATAATGCCTACGGGCTTTCGTTTCGTGCGGTACAGCCTGCGCTTTCATTCTTAACGGCGGTGCTGTATGCCGCGAGCGATGAAATGCACCAGTATTTCATTTTCGGGCGGGCGTGCCAAATGCGTGATGTGTTTGTGGACGCGCTCGGCGCGGCGGCGAGTGTGCTGTTGTGCACGGTAGCGTATTGGTTATTTCAAAAATGCAAACAATATATTTCCTACAAAAATAAGAAAGGAACCGTATAATATGGCTGTTTTAAAAGCGTTTCGGGCATATCGCCCGGCACAAGGGTATGCGGATAAAGTTGCCGCTTTGCCTTACGATGTTATGAATTCCGATGAGGCGCGCAAAGCCGCGTTCGGCAATCCCTATTCCTTTTTGCATGTAGACAAGGCGGAAATTGACCTGCCGAAAACCGTCGATATTTATGACGAAAAAGTCTATTTGAAAGCCAAGGAAAATTTAGGAAAGTTGATTTCCGCCGAGGTGCTTCGGCAAGACGAAACACCCTGCCTGTATATCTATATGCAGACTTGGCAAGGCCGCACGCAAACGGGGCTTGTCGGCTGTACGGCGGTAGATGATTATCAAAATGCCGTCATCAAAAAGCATGAATTCACCCGCGCTGACAAAGAGGCGGACCGTATTCGCCATGTGGATACGCTGGATGCGAACACAGGCCCGATTTTCTTAACCTACCGCGGAGAAACGGCGGTTTCGGCGGTGCTTGACGCGTGGAAAGCGGCGCATACACCGATTTATGATTTTACCGCCAACGAGGTGCGCCAGACGGTTTGGGTTGTGGACGACACGGCGGTGGTCGACAAGTTGATTGCGTTGTTCGGCGCAATTCCGTCTTTATACATTGCCGACGGGCATCACCGCGCGGCTTCGGCGGTGCGCGTTGCCGAAAAACGCCGCGCAGAGCACCCCGATTACACTGGCACAGAGGAATTCAACTTCTTTTTGTCCGTGTTGTTCCCGGCGGAGGAATTGCGGATTTTGGATTATAATCGTTTGCTGTTTGATTTAAACGGTTTGACCGAAGAAGCGTTGCTCGCGCAATTGCGGGAAGCCGATTTTGCGGTGGAAAAGGCGGCGCATTCGCCGTTTGCCCCGACCGAAAAGCATATGTTTGGGCTGTATTTAGACGGCGAATGGTACACGCTCAAAGCAAACCCCGAAAGCGTGGAGGAAAGTGACCCTGTACGGCGGTTAGATGTTTCCATTTTGCAGGAACGCGTGATTGCGCCGATTTTCGGCATTTCCGACCCGCGCACCGACAAGCGCATTGATTTTGTGGGCGGCATTCGCGGTCTTTCGGAACTCGAACGCCGCGTGGACAGCGGCGAGGCGAAAGCGGCGTTTGCAATGTATCCGACTTCCCCCGAAGAATTGATGGCGATTGCCGATGCGGGGCTTGTGATGCCGCCGAAATCCACTTGGTTTGAACCGAAACTGTTGAGTGGACTTTTTATACACTTTCTTTCAAAATGACGAATAACGCGTTGCTGTTTTTTCGGGAAATTGCGATTTTGAGCATATTACACAAGAAATAAAATTCTTTTTTTGCAATTTACCTCTTGTAAGCCCGCTTGTACTGTGTTACTATATAACCGCAAACGGGAATAAACTGTACTCAAACAGAGAACAGTTCATACATTGCGGAGGGGTATTATGCGAAAACGCGAACAGGAAATCGGTACGCGGAACTTAATCGGCAAAAAGGTGGAAACCTTGCGCCGCAAAGCGGGTATGCGGCAAAAAGAATTGCTTGCCCAGTTGCAGGTGCGCGGTATTTCCATCAATGCGTCGGGGCTTTCCAAGTTGGAAGGGCAACTGCGAACCGTGACCGACTATGAATTGGTTGCGTTGGCCGATGTTTTTGACCTAACGGTTGACGAACTTTTAAAAACTGAAAAAGCGTAAAAAAGTGGTTGTCACAGCCTTTCCCTTTGCGGCGTGACAGCCGCTTTTTCTTTTGCATTTTTAGGAATATTATGCTTTACAACAGTGCCCAAATCTGTTATTATACTATGGTATAGTATTAACACTTAAATTTTACGGGTATGTGCATTACAGGCGGGCTGTGTCGCCGTAACCATCCATGAAAAAGGTGATTGTTTTATGATGAAAAATCCCGACCTCGCAAAACAAATGCGTT
>CAMGGF010000028.1 GCA_946055445.1 uncultured Ruminococcus sp.
CAACCACCGGCGGCGTTGGGGAACTTTCCAACTTTATTTTGGGATGTATGTTGGTCATCCCCGCAGGGCTTATCTACAAAAAAAAGAAAAATCGAAAAGTCGCTTTACTCGGCGCACTGACGGGCGCCGCGTGTATGGCGGCTGTGAGTTTCGTGACAAATTACTTTATTGTTTACCCGATTTACACAAACTTTATGCCGATGGAGCAAATCATTGCGGCTTATCAAGCGATTTTGCCGCGTGTTACAACACTTTGGCAGGCACTTTTAATATTCAACGTGCCGTTCACCTTTGTGAAGGGAATGCTCTGCGCCGTACTGACTTTTTTGGTATACAAGCCACTTTCCCCGATTTTAAAAGGCAAAAACTACGCGTAAACAAATTACGCTTTTTCTCTGAAATTCGGTTGACAAACCGCGCAAAACAGTATAGAATACTGTTCGACAATAAAATACACATTCCTTATAGAGAGTGACGGAGGGACAGGCCCTGTGAAGTCCGGCAACCTGCATTTTTGCAAGGTGCCAAATCCCACAGCAGTATTGCTGAAAGATAAGGTGACACAAAGCACCTTGGCGCCTGCCGCCCGGGTGCTTTTTATTTGGAAACGGCAAAACACAAAGGAGAACCACCATGGCAAAACATCTTTTCACATCAGAATCCGTTACAGAAGGGCATCCCGACAAAATCTGTGACAATATTTCCGACGCGGTTTTAGACGCCATTTTGGCGCAAGACCCGAACGGTCGTGTTGCGTGCGAAACCACCTGCATTACGAACAGAATTACCGTAATGGGTGAAATCACCACCAGCGCAAAAATTGACATTGAACAAATTGCGCGTGATGTTGTTTGTGAAATCGGCTATGACAGCGACGAAAAAGGCTTTAACGGCAACACCTGCCAAATTGAAACCATCATCGACAAGCAATCGGCGGATATTGCTTTGGGTGTTGACGCATCCTATGAATTAAAAGAAGGACAAAAAGACGATTACAATCTGCACGGTGCGGGCGACCAGGGTATGATGTTCGGGTATGCTTGCGACGAAACCGAAGAACTGATGCCGTTGCCGATTTCACTTTCTCACAAATTGGCAAAACAACTGACCGCTGTGCGAAAAAACGGCACGCTCCCCTATCTTCGCGCCGACGGCAAAACACAGGTCACCGTGGAATACGATGAAAATGATACACCTGTTCGAATTGATACCATTGTTGTATCTTCTCAACACAGCGCAGATGTGGAACTTTCACAAATTCGCAAGGATATTTTGGAATATGTAATTAAACCGATTGTGCCCGAAACACTGTTTGACGATGACACCGTTATCTATGTTAATCCTACCGGCCGTTTTGTTACGGGCGGCCCCGCAGGTGACAGCGGCTTAACCGGCAGAAAAATTATTGTGGATACTTACGGCGGTGTCGGCAGACACGGCGGCGGCTGCTTCTCCGGCAAAGACCCGACAAAAGTTGACCGTTCCGCGGCGTATGCGGCGCGTTATGTTGCAAAAAACATTGTAGCATCAGGGCTTGCCAAAAAATGTGAAATTCAGTTGGCATATGCCATCGGTGTGGCGCATCCCGTTTCTGTGATGGTAGAAACATTCGGCACGGGCGCATTGGCAGATGATGTGTTAAGTGAAATCGTCACGGAAGTGTTTGATTTACGCCCCGCCGCCATCATTGACTACCTTGACTTGCGCCGTCCGATTTACAGACCGCTTGCGGCTTACGGGCATATGGGCAGAACCGATTTACAGGTTCGCTGGGAAGAAACCGACAAAGTTGACGCTTTAAAGAAAGCGGCAGGTATATAAAAAAATTTAAAAAAATAAATGCTATTTGCATAATGCATATTTTTTAACGCAAACTACGGATAAGATACAATTAAGGAGTTGAAAAATATGCTGGATAGAATCGCTTTAATTTTGGTTATCATCGGCGGTATTAACTGGGGCTCTATCGGTCTTTTCCAATTTGATATCGTCGCTTGGATTTTCGGCGGGCAAGGCGCGGTTGTCAGCAGAATTATTTACACACTTGTCGCGATTGCGGCAGTTTGGTGTATTTCCCTGCTGTTCAGAGAAAGCGAAGTGCTTTCCTCCGTGACGGACGAATAACAGCCCGTCAGTCGATTCTAATGAAAAGCCCACAGTCTGCTCTTTGGACTGTGGGCTTTGATTTACGGTTTTTCCGTTGCTTCGGGATTGCGCGGCGTCACATACACAGTGTTGTATATGTGATAAATGACTTTTCCGGGTTTTGCACCGACCGGTTTTTTAATATTTTTAATAAATGTATAATCCACGGGCACTTTTTTGGCTTCTTTGGCGCTGCTGAAAAACGCAGCGATTTCGGCAGCCTCGACAATCGCTTTGTCCGTAATCTCGCGTTTTTCCGACAAAATAACCGTGTGCGAACCTGCAAAATTTTGCGTATGCAACCACATATCATAATTTTTGGCAGTTTTCAAGGTCAACTTGTCATTTTGGGTATTATTTCGCCCGACCAAAACGGTGAAACCCTCACTTGTTTGAAATTTATACGGCGGCAACTCTTTCGGCAGACGGAGTTTACCGCCTTTTTTGCGTTTCAAATAGCCGCCTTCAATCAGTTCTTGGCGAATCAGCGTCAATTCACTTTCGGTATCGGCACGGGAAAGCGCATCCAAAACCGAGTCGAAATATAAAAGTTCCTGCTCCCCTTTTTCAATCAAGCCTGCCAGCATTTTTTCAGCCGTATGCGCTTTTTTATAGGCTTTATAAAATTTTTGCGCATTCTGCGCAGGGGAAAACGCAGGATTGACCGCTATGCGTACAATTTCATTGTTTTCATAATAATTCGGGACTTCATAAACCGGCATTCCTTTTGAGAGCGCATACTGATTGGCGTTAATCAGTTCAGCAAAAATACGCAGTTGTTCCTTATCGGCACACGCAGAAAGTTCTGCCTGCTGATTGGAAATTTTGCGTGCAGTTCGCTCTTTTAAAGTGTGCAAAGCCTTATACAAATCCCCCGCCTTGCGTTTGGCGCGCAAGGCACGGTCGCGTTCGAAATAAAAGGCGTCCAACAGCGCGCAGAAAGAGTCTGCATAAGTCTTTTTATAAAAATCACCGTACTGTGTAATATCCAAAAAGGAAAAATCAAACGGTTTTTCTTCTTCATTATACACAATGCAGTACCGCGGCTTGCTTTGGCGCAAAACCGTTTGCACTTGCAAAAGTGCCTGCGTAATGCATTGCGCTTCCACCCCGTCAACTGCACAGGTACAATCCCCTGCCGCCAAATGCGCCAATTCGCGGCTGACAATCGGAGAAATCCCCTCCACGCTTTGCATAAAGGCTTTCGAGAGTTGCTGATTTTTTTGCAGTTGCACGCGTGCAGTTGCTTGTTCGGCAGGTTCTGTCAACAGATTGATTTTATCCTGCCGTGGCGGCAAAACATACATACAACCCGGCAACACTTCGCGCACGGAAGATTTGGTTTCATCCACGCGTTTCACTGCATCGAGGATTTTGCCGTTGCCGTCGATTAGAATAATATTACTATGCTGTCCCGTAATCTCCACACAAAGCGTTACTTGCACTTTGTCGCCGATTTCATTGGTCGCCTGAAAATCCAAAAATAAAATGCGGTCCAGTCCCGCTTGACGAATGCCGGAGAGAATTGCGCCCGTTAGGTGCTTCCGAAACAGCATACACAGCATCGGCGGATTTTGCGGATTTTCGGTTGGGTACGCGGTTAAGTGCACACGCGCCGAGGCGGACTCCGCCGATAAAAACAGCCGAAAAGCGCCGCCGCGTGTCCGCAGCAGCAAAACAATTTCCGCCTTGGACGGTTGGTGTACTTTTTCCACCCGTGCGCCCAAAACAGCCTGTTCCAATTCGGTTTTCACAAAATGCAAAGTAATACCGTCTAATGCCATACAAACTCCTATACTGTTACGGTCGGCGCCGTTTGCGTGGATAAAACACAGTCTATATCGGGGAACTGCGCTTGCACGCGATTTTTGAGAGATACAACCGCGGGGAATTCTGTCGCAAAATGCCCCGCCGCCGCTACGGAAAGTCCGAACTCTGCGGCATCTAAAACTTCGTGGTGTTTTGCGTCACCCGTAAAGAACAAATCCGCCCCCGCCGCTTTGGCTTCAAGCGCAAAATCCATTGCCGCGCCACCGCAAACCGCAACAAGTTTTATTTCTTTTTGCGGCAAAGAAACCGCCACGCTTGCATTGAAAACAGATTTTGCGTACTCGGCAAATTCAAAGGCAGTTTTACAATCCGTTTCGCCAAGTCTGTAAAAACCGTTTTCGGGTTTTTGGATATTTCGCAATTGTAACTGTTCCGCCAACACGTCATTGACGCCGCCGTCCGCACAGTCAAACGAAGTGTGTGCGGAAATCACGGCAATATTGTATTTTGCCGCAAGATATGCGGGATTTTGCTCCGTAAACTGCTTTTGCGCACGAAACAAAAACGGATGATGTGTCACAATTAAGTCACACTGCAATTTGTGCGCCTCTCGCACCAAATCAGCGGTTGCATCCAATGCAAACAAAACTTTGCGCACTTCTTTTGACCGTTCCCCGACCTGTAACCCGCTGTTGTCCCATTCCTCTTGGCAACAAAACGGCGCAATACGGTCTATGTAATCATACACTTGCCCTACATTCATTTTCTATCTCCTTTATGATGGTAAACAGGCTATCGGATTCCGCTGTATCTTTCTCTTTCAGGGCATCGGCGCGCTTTTTGAGGCGCGCAAGAATTTTTTGCAAAAATTGACGGTCTGTATCCGTTGTTCCGTACACCAATTCGCCTGCATACAAGTACCATTCGGGAGCTTCGTGTTTTTCGCCGCAGTACCGTGCCGAAATGACCAAATATAACCGTTCACCCTCTGACGCGGTATGTTCCGCCTCAATTTGAAAACCGTTTTCCAAAAGGGCTTTTCGTACATCCTCAAAGTGCGTCATCGGCTGTAATATCAAATGTTTGGCGTCATCTTGCAACCACGCGGTTGTTTCAATCATATCGGCAATTTGGTTGCCGCCCATACCTGCTACAACGATTTCCTGCGCCTCGTCCGCCGAAATATTTTGCAACCCGTCGGAAAGTCGCAATTCAATTCGTTCTTCCAATCCGTATGTACCAAGCGTTTGCCGCGCATTCGCAAGCGGCTTCGGGTTAATATCTGCGGCAATGGCAAACTGCGCCTTGCCGTTTAAAAGGCACCACACAGGCAAATAGGCATGGTCTGTGCCGATATCCGCTAAGCAAACACAAGGCTGTACGCAATCCGCCACCATTTGTAATCGATTTGTCAAAGTCAACATAATACACCGTAGAAAACAGGGGCGCAACAAACTTGTTACCGCCCCTGTTTATCCTTATTTATTCTTGAGAAATTCGTTGATTTTTTCTACAAGTGCGTCGGCATCCACACCATGCACTTCGCAAGCCTGTTCGACGGTCTCCCCGCGGGAAGCAGGACACCCGAGGCAATGCATCCCCATTTCCAAGAAAAACGGAACGGTTTCACGGTCGGCATCTAAAATGTCACCAATGGTCATATCTTTTGTAATTTCTGTAAGCATCTTTATCCTCCTTATGCTTTCGCAACCGCAAGTTTTACCTTACTGTCGGCAATATCCACTTCTTTTTCAAGGTCAGCAGTCAGTTCTTCATTCAGCAAAACGACATCTGCCAACAATTCGGTTTGCAAATACGCTGTTTTTTCCGCCAACGCCGCGATAATTTCAGCATTATCCGAAGAAATCGCCATTTTCACGCGTTGTTCCACTTCGTACCCCGCTTCTTTACGGATGAGTTGGCATTGACGAATGACATCACGCACCAAGCCTTCACGAATTAAGTCCTCGGTAAGCGTGGTATCGAGCGCAATCACTGCCGCACCGTTTTGGAATTCGGCTGACACAATCCCTGCCTTTGTTTTGGTGGCAATATTGAAAATAGACTTATCAAAAGCCCCGTCAAAGCCCGGCACGGTGACTTGTTCGTCTGCTTCCACAGCCGCAACAGCCGCCGCCATATCTTCTGCCGAAAGGGATTCAAGCGCCTGTTTCATTTTATTGACATTTTGCTTGAGCACAGCACCTGCAACCTTAAAGTTGACGGTCAAATACTTGTCTTCGAGCACATTGACATCACGCAGGAACACAAGTTCTTTGATGTTGAGTTCATCCAAAATATTTTTCTCAAATGTGCGGATTTTATTCTCTGCGTCAGCATCACAGCAAATATACAGTTTGGAAAGCGGCTGGCGAACCTTTAACTGCTGTTCGTTACGCAGGCGCATCGCAACCGCAATCGCTTCACGCACCATAGCAGTCTGCGCAATAATCTCGTCATTGTCAAATCCCTCTAAAGGTTTCGGCCAATCACTCAAATGCACGGAAATCGGTGCAGACGGCAACACCTTGCGAGTAAGATTTTGCCAAATGTGCTCGGTCATAAACGGAATGACCGGCGCCATGACCTGCACAGCGGAATTGAGCGCATAGAACAGTACCCAATATGCCAATTTTTTATCCTGCTCGTCGCCTGTTTTCCAGAAACGGCGGCGGTTGGTGCGGATATACCAATTTGAAATATCATCCGCAAACACTTCAAAATCTTTGACAAGCAAGTATACTTTGTAGTCATCATAGCAAGCCGTTGCGCGTTTGATAAATTCGTTGGTGCGCGCCACAAGCCACAAGTCGGTAGGGCTCATTTTGGATTTATCGGGCGTATAGCCTTCAAAATTCGGCTTGTCAATTTTTGCATAGGTTTCAAAGAAAGTATAAATATTCCAGAAAGACAGCAGTTTTCTGCGTGCCTCGTCGCCGAGGTTATAGCCGAAACGCACATCGCTCGAAACGGGTGCACCCGCATACATATAGCGAACAGTATCAGCGCCGATTTTTTCCGCCGCCTCGTCAAACTTAATCATAAAGCCTGTTTTGGAGAATTTGGAACCGTCTTCGGAAACCACCGCGCTGTTCGTCAGCACGCGTTCATACGGCGCTCTGCCCTCTAAAACCACGCTCATAAACAGCAAGGAATAGAACCACAGACGCACCTGTTCGTGCATTTCCGTAACCCATTCAGCCGGGAAATTCTTTCTCCAATAGTCTTTGTCGCGGAAATAGCCAAAAGTCGAAAACGGCACAATACCGGCATCAAGCCAAACATCGCCGATTTCGGAAACGCGCGAAACGGGTTTACCGCAGTGCGGGCATTTGATTTGAATTTCATCAACCCACGGGCGATGCAGTTCGGGAAGTGCGTCTACTTTTGCAGGGTCAACTGCCAAATCGTGCAGTTCCTGGCGCGAGCCGACAACGGTCGTGTGCCCGCAGTCGCACGGATAGAACGGTAACGGCATACCGTAATAGCGTTTTCTGGAAATGTTCCAGTCACCCATATTGGTCAGCCAGTCATGCATACGCTTGCCGTTCGAGGCAGGCTCCCATTTTACGGCGCTTGCCGCTTCAATAAGTTTCGGTTTTAATTCTTCCGTGCGGATGTACCAAGCGGGAACCAAACGGAAAACGACTTCGGATTTGCAACGCCAGCAAACCGGATAACTATGTTCGTGCGGCTCAACTTTATACAACTTGTTGTCCGCTTTTAAGTGCTCAAATACTTCGTCGGCAACGGTGTGGCTGTCCTTACCGGTCATCCAGCCAAAGCCATCGAGATAAATACCTGTATCATCAATCGGCATCACCTTTGCAAGACCGAGACGCTCGCCGAGTTCAAAGTCCTCAATACCGCAACCGGGTGCAATATGCACAACGCCCGTACCTTCGTCAGCGGCAACATCTTCCCACGCCACAATTTTGTGGTCAATCCCCGCTTGTGCAGGAATATCGGGGAAGCAGGTTTCATAGTGCATACCGACAAGTTCTTCACCCTTTAAGCCGCGCACAACTTCAACCTTATCATCGCCCAAATATTTAATTGCATTTTTGGCAAGAATCAAAGTCTGTTCGTCGCTTTTGACTTTGACTTCCACATAATCAATCTCGGGATTGACCGCAAGCGCAACATTCGAGGAAAGCGTCCACGGCGTGGTTGTCCAAACAAGCATTTTGCTGTTCAGTTCTTTTATCGGCAGTTTAAAGAACACGGAATTGTGCGTCATCAATTTATAAGAACCGGTCATTTCGTGTTCGGAAAGCGAAGTGCCGCATCTGGGGCACCAAGGCATCGGTTTGTATTCGCGCTGAATCCAACCGTGCTCGTCGCATTTCTTTAAGAAATGCCAAATACCGCCGATATTTTCGTCCGTATTGGTGTAATAGGAATTATCCCAATCCATCCACTGCCCGAGGCGTTTGGATTGCTCGGTAATGATCCCCGAAAAATGCTTTACGCGGTCTTTACAAGCCTGTGTAAACTTGTCCATACCGTATTCTTCAATATCTTTTTTGGTTTCAAAGCCGAGTTCTTTTTCAACCTCAACTTCTACCCAAAGACCTTGTGAGTCAAAACCGTTTTGATAGCGGCAATCATAGCCGTTCATTGCGTGGTAACGAATAAAAACATCTTTAATGCTTCTGCCCCACGCGTGGTGAATGCCCATCGGATTGTTGGCGGTAATCGGACCGTCTAAAAAACGGAACATTTTGTTCCCCTTATTCTTTTCGCGCAATTTTTCGAAGCATTTTTCCTGCTCCCAAAAATCCATAACGCTATGTTCCAATTCAACGAACATATTTTTTTCTTCTGCCACTTTCTGTTTCCACCTTTCAGCACAACTTTTTTGTGCATACTGTTAAGATTATATATAAAAAATGTTGTAATTACAAGGTTTATTTTATTTTTTTTCGCGTGTTTCGGGTAGAATATTGGTTTCGGCAATCAGATAATTCGGTCTGTTCTTTACTTCCATATAAATTCTCGAAATATATTCACCCAAAACGCCCAAAACCAGTAGGATAAATCCGCCGATAATTAAAATCGCGCAAATAATGGACGGATAACCCGGAACATCCGTACCTAAAAACAGCGTACGAAGTATAATATACAGAGCATATATTATACCGGCGAAACTTAAAGCAGAACCGAAAAATAAGGAAATCTTTAACGGTGCAGTAGAGAAATTTACAATGCCGTCCATTGCATATGTTATCAAACCGCCAAAAGACCATTTGGAGATGCCTGCTGTTCGCGCGCGGTTCTCATGTGGGAACCATTTGGTTTTAAAGCCAACCCAACTGAAAATACCCTTTGAAAAACGGTTATACTCGGGCATAGACAGCACGGCTTCGACAACACAACGCTTCATTATTCGGTAATCCTGCGCACCTTCTTCAATATTGGCGTCGGAAATACGGTTGATAATTTTGTAAAACGCTTTGGAAAAGACGCTTTTCAATTTTGATTCCCCTGTGCGGTCAATGCGTCGCGCGGCGGCAATGTCATACCCTTCTTCGGAAACCGCTTGTAACATTTCGGGAATCAAATGCGGGTCATGCTGTAAATCCGCGTCAATGATCCCGACATAATCGGCAGAAGAGGCTCTTAATCCCGCAAGCATAGCCGCTTCTTTGCCGAAATTGCGCGAAAATGAAATATACTGCACGCGACTGTCTTTTGTTGCCAACTCGCGTAAAACTGCAAGTGTTTTATCGCGGCTGCCGTCGTCAACAAAAATAAAGCGCACTTCGGTTTGCGACAAAGAATCGGCAATCGGCAAAACCGTTTCACAAAACAGCGGCAATGCCTCTTCTTCATTATAGCAAGGTACAATCAAGTCCAACGTTTTCATTTGAAATTGTCCTTCCTTATTGAAATCTTATGTTAGTCTGCATTTATGTGGTATGAAACATAAATCTATAAAACGCTTGATTAAGTATTATACCATATCTGCGAAGCAGGTATGATACAATTTTTTCCGAAACATAAAAATCTTGATTTCATAAAGTTTCGTGAGGTTATTATAACACAAAAGATACACATTGCCAATAAAAAAATACACGGCGAATTTGCCTTGGCAAATACACCGCGTATACATCGGTTGTTTATTCTTTTGCGCTCTGTTTATATTTCTCTCGCGTGGCAAGACCGCCGCGTATATGCCGCTGCGCCTTATTCTCGTCTAAAACCTCGCGCACTGCGGTATACAATGATGGATTTATGCGTGACAACCGTTTTGCAACATCCATATGTACAGTGCTTTTGCTGATGCCGAACACCTGTGCCGCGGCACGCACGGTGGATTGATTTTGCACAATGTATTCGCCCAGTTCAACTGCACGATCTTCAACAGTGTCTTTCACTGCACAGCCCTCCTTACTTCTGTCAATAATAGATATGAAGCAATTTCGCGGGATATGCAAAATGTTTTACCTTTTTCAATATTTGCTGCTTATCGTTCTTTTCTTTGTAATTGAAATATTGCTACGCAATATGAAATAATAACCTGACTTCGTCAGAACCTTGTTATTCGTTTCACGCATAATAAAATTCGTTCCTTAATATGCCGCAGGCATATTACATATTAGCGAAGCAAATATTTCATATCGAAGATATTTCACTCGTTCCGTAAGGAACGAATT
>CAMGGF010000029.1 GCA_946055445.1 uncultured Ruminococcus sp.
TTTTAATATTTTTTATAAAAATTATATGAAAATAGACGGAGTTGTGGAAGGTTACCAAAAATCAAACCGTTTTACCCTGCAAGCAGTTTTTTACAGTTGACGGAATCAAATTTTCGGGGTAAAATGAGTACAGAAACAAAAAAGGAGAACACTATGGACGAGAATTACAATCCCGACATCGTCAGCGTGGTCGATGAGGACGGCGTGGAACACATTTTTGAAGAATTAGACCGCATTGAAACCGATGACGCGCGCTATGTGGCGCTTTTGCCCGTGTATACGGAAGCGGAAGAAATTTTAGAGGACGACGGCGAGTTGATTATTTTAAAAGTCAACGAAGAAGACGGCGAAACCTATTTAGAGCCGATTGAGGACGAAGAAGAATTTAACGAAATCGGCAGTATTTTCGAAGAGCGTCTTTCGGAACTGTTCGATATTCAGGAAGAAGAATAACGCATTTTTTGTGCAATTTTGCACAACCTAAAATCAACCTGCCCGATGCGACAAACGCACGGTACAATATTAACCCAACACGTTTTTTTAGGGAGTCGGAATTCCGAGGCGGTGTGCAGACCTCCCGCAGTTTTGCGGACGCTGGGAGTACTAAACCCGAGGAAAGACACCCACCTGCTGATTTGCAGGTTATTATTTGCCGTGTGCGGTCGGGCGGGGATTACAAAAACAAAAGAAGCGTTCCGACATTTCGGTCGGGGCGCTTTTTTCATATGCCGATACAAAACAGAAAGTGACAAAACTGTAAGGGAAAATTCACCGAGTTGTAAGATTTGCCGTTTAGAATGAGAGGCAAGGTGAGAGAAAACACAGTCCGCGCCCAAAAACAGCGGCGCACGGTTTTCTCCAAACGAAAGGAGTAACAAATATGGATATTGTAAAGGTTGCACATCTCTCCAAAACTTACGGAAAAGGCGACACGCAAGTGTGCGCACTCGATGATGTTTCGTTCACCGTTCCGCAAGGGCAGTTTTTGGCGATTGTCGGCCCCTCCGGTTCAGGCAAATCGACGCTTTTGCACATTTTGGGCGGTGTGGATACACCGACCTCGGGCAGTGTGAACATCGGCGGCACGGACATCGGAAAATTAGACGAAACCGCGCTTGCGATTTTCCGCCGCCGCCAAATCGGCTTAATTTATCAGTTTTATAACTTAATCCCGATTTTAACCGTAGAGGAAAACCTCACGCTTCCCCTACTGCTCGACGGCAGAAAGCCCGACCGCAAACACATTGAAAATTTGGTTTCTGTGTTGGGGCTTGAAAACCGCCTGCACCATCTGCCCAATCAACTTTCGGGTGGCCAGCAACAACGCGTTTCCATCGGCAGAGCGCTTGTGAACAATCCCGCGTTAGTCCTTGCCGACGAGCCGACCGGCAACTTGGACAGCGAAAACAGCCGCGAAATTATGGCACTTTTGCGCCGCTTTAACCGTGAATTTAAACAAACGGTTATCGTGATTACGCACGATGAGAACATAGCCCTGTCCGCAGACCGCGTTTTGGCGATAGAGGACGGCAAAATCGTCAGAGACGAGGTGCAGTCGGTATGAAAATCGTAAACAAACTGACACTGCGGCATTTAAAAGAAAACAAAAAACGCACAGTGATTACCATCATCGGCATCATCGTTTCCGTCGCCATGCTGACGGCGACCTGCGTTTCGGTTACCTCGCTTGCGGCTGTGTATGCCCGCGATTTGCTGTATATGGGCGGAGAATGGCACGCCCAAATCCCCAATACGACCGCACAGCAAATCGAAACACTTGAAAAAAACACGGATTTAAAATATGTTGCCGCTTACAAAGCGATGGACGGCGATATTTATTCCTTCAACTTGCACAACGACAAGCGTGCGTCCTTAGGGATCGGCGATATGGGTGCAGGCAACCGCGATTATTTCGCCGCCTTTCTCACCGGAAAATACACCGGTACAATTCCGAAAGACGAAACCGAAATTATGGTCTACCGTTCGCTTTTGGAAAAGAACGGGTTGCATTGGAACATCGGCGACAAGGTCACGCTTGACCTCGGCAAACGCTATACAACAGACGAATTCGGGGCACAGCGTTTGACTGCCGCCAATTACACCGTCGGCGAAACTTTTGAAAGCACCGGCAAAAAAACATTTACCGTGGTTGGGATTTTAGAAGAAAATCCGCCGACGCGCGGCGTGCAGATTTTGCGCGGACTTTCCAAAGCAGAATTGGACGGTGCAGGGGTTTACTTAACCGCAAACACGCTCGACAATGCCACGGAATCCGTTTTGACCGACGCGGCAACAAATGCAGGTCTTTCGGCAAAAGATTTGGAATTTAACAAGGATTTGTTCCGCTACAACTGGATTGTGCGCGATGTTGACGAGGGTATGCGGGTGATTTTGCACTTTGCCGAGATTATTTTGGCGCTGATTATCATTGCCTCCGTCATGCTCATTTACAACGCATTCAGCATTTCGCTTTCCGAGCGTTCGCGGTATCTCGGTATGCTCGCCTCGGTGGGGGCAACAAAATCACAAAAGCGCCGTTCCGTCTATTTTGAGGGCTCGGTTTTGGGCGCTGTCGGCATTCCGTTGGGCTTTGGCGCCGGGCTTTTGGGTATGGCAATTACCTTTAAAGCGATTGAACCGTTACTCAAAAGAAGCGGGTTGAATATGGAAAACACCTTAACACTTTCGTTCCCGTGGTGGATTTTGCCCGTGATTGCGGTGTTGAGCATTGTGACCATTGCAATTTCCGCCTATATCCCCGCCCGCCGCGCTTCGCGCACCACGCCGATTGACGCCCTGCGGCAAACAAGTGATGTGAAAGTGAAAGCCCGCAAACTGAAATCCCCGAAAATCGTTCGCAAGGTGTTCGGCTATGAGGGCGAACTTGCCTATAAAAATATGAAACGAAACGGCAAAAAGTCCCGCGTCATTACAAGTGCCTTGGTGCTTTCGGTCGTCCTGTTTTTGTCGGTCAACACATTCTGTTCGATGTTCCAGGAAGCCAACCAAATGTCGGGCGAGATGCCGTACCAACTGTATGTGGAAACGCCGGAAACGGAAAAAACGCGTCTTTACAACGATTTAGAGCAAATGAACGGCGTAGATAAGTATTACAGCGCGCTGAACACATACTTTTCAAAAGTGCGTAGTGACGGCAAGCACATTAAAGCCGCCTACCGCGACAAATACGCAAAAGACGGGTATGTACTCGGTATCAATGTGTTAGATGACGCGGATTTTAACGCACTTTGCACCGAAAACCGCCTCGATTACCATACCTTTTACCAAAAGTCAGACAGTGAACTGCCGATTTTGGTGATGAACAGCGCCGACCACAAAGAAACCGCCGCACCGATTTTTGAGGATTCGATTGTCGGCACGGTGTTGGAAATTCCCGAAGACAAAAACGGCACATTGGCGTTTTCCGTAACGGTCAAAGGATTGATACGCTACCGCAACACCGATTTGTATGCCTACGATATGTCACAACCGTCTGTGGTCTCGGCATTTGTGCCGTTCTCGGCGGCAAGCGAAAAATTCGATTTTTCACAAACGATTGTCGGCATTGAAACGAAAACCCACGCCGAAACGGCAGACGCAATCCAAAAACTGCTTGAAAACGAGGGGTATACGCAAAGTTATGTGATGGACGCGGTGGCGCAAACGGAAATGATGACCTCTACCATTTTGATTATGCAGGTGTTTATTTACGGGTTTATCACACTGATGACGCTGATTTCCGTTGCCAACATTTTCAACACCGTTTCCACGGGCATTGACCTGCGGCGCAAAGAATTTGCAATGCTCAAATCCGTGGGCGTTACGCCGAAAGGGTTTCGGAGAATGTTACGGTTTGAAAGCCTGTTTTACGGCTTGAAAGCGCTCGTGTACGGGTTGCCGTTGAGCCTGATTATCAGCGTGCTGATGTGGAAATCCTTAACCGAAGGCTTTACCCTCGCCTTCCACCCCGATTGGCGCATTTACCTCGGTGTGATTGTGGCGGTGTTCTGTATCACCGGTATTTCGATGGCGTATGCGACCTCGAAAGTCAAGAAAGACTCGATTATCGAAACGCTGAAATCCGAAATCAATTAAAGATTTTTAGAGACAACAAAAACCACCGCCGTAAAATGGGACTTTCCCCTTTTACGGCGGTGGTTGTTTATATATGTGTAAGTATCGCGCGCCCGCCCGGTTTTGTCATTCTGAGCCGTTAGGCGAAGAATCTTGTTTCACAGAATTGCATTTTGTGCTGTTTGAGATCCTTCGCTTCGCTCAGGATGACATTGCATTTATGCTTTGCGGTGCATTTACGGAACGGTCAAGACCGTTCCCTACACACGAATTGAGAAATTACAGCACCTTTACCGACGCTACGATCGTTTGCTGTTGCGTGCCGCCGCCGACAAACAGCCCGCGGTTGATGCCGCAATCGCCGAAATCGCGCCCGTGACTTAAAGTCAAATAGCGGTCATCGACCATCTTATTGTTTGTCGGGTCAATCCCCACCCAAATACCGTTATCGTACACTTCCACCCACGCGTGGGTTTCACCCGTGCCCTCCTGCATACCGACAACATACCGCGCAGGCACAGAGAGTGCGCGACAAACGGCGATTTGCATATGTGCAAAGTCCTGGCAAACGCCTTTGCCTAAAATAAGTGCTTCTTCGGCGGTGGTGTTGATATTCGTTGCCCCGCTTTGATAGGTAAACCGTTTTCGCAATTCCTGCATCACGGTATTTGCCGTCTCGGTTGGCGTTTTGTTTTCGCACAGCGGGCGGCAAACCTCCGTAAGGGCGGCAAGGCTTTCACCGCATTTTGTATACTGTGATGCGTATTTGTAAATGCCGTTGAGTGCCTCGGGTGCTTTTTGGGCAATATCAATTTCGGCAATGCCGTTGACATACACCGAAAATTCAGTGTGTTCCTCCGTAATGCGGTCGGTCAAAATACGGTTGCCGAAACCGTCGGCGGTTTCGGTCAGCACGTTGTGCGGCGAAACCTCCAAAAACAGTTCGCGTATGCGCTGATATTCGTTATTAAACGGCAAGCACCGCAGGGAAAAGCAATGCCGCACCACCGGCGCGGAAAACTGAATTTGCATAGAATAGGAAAATTCAACCGTTTGCACAAAATCCCTCCCCGCTTAATAATACTCGCTCGGTGCGGTGACAAACAGGCGGGAAAGTTCCTCCTGAATGGTGAATTTGTCCGCTTCGAAATCGTCTTTTTCCAAAATAATTTTCATCAGGCGGTCAATCGCCGTAATATTGCAGTCTATACCGACTTTGTAAAGCCGATTTAACAAAATGCTGAATTCTTTTCGTATCAGTTCGGGGTTGCAGGAAAACCGCGTATACAAATCGATGCGCTCCACACTCCGACCGAATTTTAAAATGTTGCGCGTCGTTTCAGACTCCACATAGTCGTCCGCCGCGCCCCAAAAGGCAAAAATACAGTCAAACACCTCTTGGAGTTTGAGCATCGGCGCCGTGCTTTCTTTGCCGCGTTGCATCGCCTCTACGGCGAGTTGGATATAAGACATCGTTTCACTGCTTAACTCATTGCGCATAATCACCGCATTGTCATAGGCGGAAAGCACGGTGCTCATCACGGAATTCGGGTTGCTTTCGTTGAACAAAAAGTCGGCAATAAACTCCTGCTTATAAGAATAAGTATTGGGAATGCCGAGTTTTTGCAGGAAATCAACATAGGCGTTTTCGTCCACATCAATGAGGACATCGTAGTACGCGGTAAACATTTTCAGCGTAGTGAACACGCGCTCCACATAGCGACCGAGCCAAAACAGATTGTCGGTCGATTTTATCGAGATAATACCCATGTGTCCTTAAACCCTCCTCCCTGCGAAGAATTGACGACATAAGAGCCTTCCTCACGCGCATATCGCGTCAGTCCGCTTTGCCAAACGGTAATTTCCTTACCGTACAGCACAAACGCGCGCAAATCTGCTTTGCGGGCGGTCACCTGCCCGCTTTCAAACACGGAAAGGTCTTTAAATTCGACAACCTCCTGCGCGATAAAGCGGCGCGGATTTTCCGAAATCGCCGCACGCAGATTTTTAAGGTCTGCTTTCGAAAGGTCTGAACCGAACACCACACCGTAACCGCCCGATTCGGAGACATCTTTCACCACCAACCTATCCAAATGTTCCAGCACATAGGCTTTGTCCGCTTCATAATACGGAAGAAAAGTCGGGGCATTTTTGAGAATCGGCTCTTCACCGAGGTAGTATTTTATCATTTGCGGCACGAAATAATAAATGCCTTTATCGTCCGCAACGCCGTTGCCCGGGGCGTTGACGATAGCGACATTGCCCGCACGGTACGCGTCGAGCAAATGCGGCACGCCCAAAAGCGAATGGGGCAGGAAAGTCATCGGGTCTAAATATTCGTCGGAAACGCGGCGGTACACCGTACCGACTCTGCGGCGCTCGCCCGAATATTCGCTGTAATACAGCACATTCCCCTCCACAAACAAATCCTGCGGCATGGCGAAAACCGCACCGGTTTGCTCGGCAAGATAAGAGTGTTCAAAAAAAGCGGAATTGTAACGCCCCGGCGTTAAAATCACATTGATACCGCCGAGGTTGACATCGTCAAGCGCGGTTTTTAAGAGTTTCCCGTAACTGCGATTATCCGTCACGGCGTTGGTTTGAAAGGTGTCGGGGCTGGCGCGCCTACAAAGGTCGCGCGCAATCATCGGGTACGAAGCCCCCGAGGGAATACGGAGATTGTCTTCGAGCACAAACCAAGTCATATCCTTTGCCTGCACCAAATCGATACCCGAAATGTGATTATACACCGACAGCGGCGGCACAATATTCTCACACGGCGGCAAAAATCCCGTTGAGCAGTACACAAAGTCCTCGGGAATGACGCCGTCGCGCAAAATCTGCTTTTTGCCGTAAATATCGTTTAAAAACAGATTTAAAGCGTGCACGCGCTGTTTTAACCCGCGTTCTAAAAACTGAAATTCATTTTGCGTAATGATACGCGGCAACGGGTCAAACGGAAACAGCCGTTCGTGAAATTCGTTGTTTTTATAAATGCCGAATTTCACGCCGTAGCGCGCCAACAGGCGATTGATTTCGTCTTTATGGTCCATCAGTCCGAACAAATCTATCCCCTCTTTCTGACGGATTGGAATACTATAAATTATAATAAATTTTTGTAAAATTTACAAGTATTCTTATTGAATTTATACAAAAATTCTTTTATATAACAAAACAGCCAAGGCAAGCACGCGCCCGCCTTGGCTGTTTTTTGACCGGTTTATTCTTCCGTTTCGTCCTCGTCTTCGTCCGTTTCGATTTCATAGGAAGTTTCGCTTTTGTCCCTTAAAAAATCGGTCTTTAAAACACGGCTGTAAATAATACTGCCGCAATCCCGACAAACCGTGTGCTCAATATGCGTGCCGAACACGCCGCCGCGAATGTCGGCAAAAATATCCGCCGTGCCGACCTGATAGCCGTAAGCAATATTTTGCGAATTACAGTAGGGGCATTCTTTATACACAATTCGTTTCATTTATGAAACCTCCTTTTTCAGTACCAAATCACAGTTTTCAATTTCCACACCGTCAATGTCGGACAAAAACAGTTTAATCTGCTTATAACCGAGGGATTTTACCGAAAAATCGGGGAAACGCTCGGTAATGCGGGAGTTGATTTCGCCGATATTTAAACGGTTGCCGCGGCTTTTTCGAAGTTGTTGCAAAACAAACTGCTCGATTTCCGCTTTCTGGGCGGAGTATTCCTGACAAATGCAAAGTGTGTTACGGTGGGTATCGGGCAAAATTTTAAACGCATTAAAAGACTTTAAAAAGACCGAAAACTTGGAAAATCCGTAGTTGCGCTCGTCAAAATCGGGATATTTGCGCTGTAACGCATCTTTAATCACGCTGATTTGCACACGCGCGCCGACCTCTTTTTGCGAAAGGATAGAGAGGATTTCCGTTTTGATTTCCTTGCGCGGTGTAATGCTCGAAGCGCCGCTGTCGGCAGATTCCGTATCCCCGCTTAACACATCGAGATACCGAAACGAGTCACACGCACTGACAAACGCTTTCGGTGTTTTGCTTTCGCCCATACCGATGACCTGCTTGCCCTCTTCCCGCAAGCGTGCGGCAAGGCGGGTAAAATCGCTGTCGCTTGAGGCAAGACAAAACGCGTCCACCTCTTTGCTGTATAAAATATCCATCGCGTCGATAATCATTGCGGAGTCTGTGGAGTTTTTGCCTTGGGTATAGGCATACTGCTGCATCGGGATTAACGCGTAGGCGGGCAAAAGCGATTTCCAACTTTTGGACTGTTCCTGTGTCCAATCCCCGTAAATGCGTTTGATGGTGACGGTGCCGATGTTCTTTAATTCGTCAAACACCGTTTCAATATATTTCGGGGAGATATTGTCGGCGTCTATCAGTAAAGCAATATTTAAAGTGGGTTCCATAAATCTTTCCTTTCTTTCTGAAAAGCAGTATAACACAATTTTCAATTTCTTGCAAGAAAACGCGCAAGACTTTCTTGGCATATTGCGGACAGGAAGTGCATATTTTTTTACAGAACTGAAAGCAAGGAGAGGTCGAAATGGACTTTACAAAACAGACAAACACCCTGTCGTGCCGCAAAACGCTGTTCGACGCTACCGCAGAACAGCCCGTTGACTGCGACATTACCCTGCCCGAATATTTCCCTGACGCCGTGCGGGTGTTAAAATGCAGTTTAACCCCACGCATTACCGCCGTGCAGAGTGCCGCCGACCGCGTGACCGCCGAGGGCTCCGCACTGTTACGGATTCTGTATGTCAGCGAGGAAAACACCGTGCGGTGCTTTGAACAAAACATTCCCTTCACAAAATACGCCGAGGGCAGTGTGCCTGCCGCCGCGTGTGTTTCGGCAAACGCCAAAACGGAATTTGTCAACTGCCGTGTGCAGTCGCCGCGGCGTTTGGATATTCACGGCAGTATTTGCGTTGCATTCAGCGTTTACGGAAAGGCCGACACCGCATTTCTGTGCGCGGGCGCGGGCGGCGGTGTGCAAATGCGCAAAAAAAGTGTTTCCTGCACCAATTTGCTCGGCTGTGCAGAACGGCTGTTTCGGCTAAGTGAAACGCTGGAATTGGGTTCTGCCAAACCTTCGATTGCACAAATTGTAAAATGCGAGGCAACCGCGCTTTTAGAAGATGTTAAGCCGGTCACCGGCAAGGTATTGATTAAAGGCGAACTGCTGTTGCGCACGCTGTATATTGCCGATGACGATACAGGCAGTTTGGAAATGATGGAACACAGTTTGCCCATCAGCCAAATTACGGAGGCAGACGGTGCCGAGGACGGCTGTGTGACAGACTGTGCGCTGACGGTTTCCAGCGTGGAAATCGCCGCAAAAACCGACGCGACGGGCGCACTCCGTTTGTTGGACGCGAGCATTTGTATTTGCGCAAAACTGCAATTCTTCGGGGATATGGATACCGATGTGGTATTAGACGCCTATTCTACGCTGTATCCGTTAGAACAGAAAAAACAGCCCCTCACATTGCAACGCCTTTGCGACAAGTTTTCGGACACATATCTTTGCCGCGGCAATTTGGACATTGCCGGCGTCGGTATGCAACAGGTATCCGATGTGACCTGCGTTGCACTGACGCAAAAAGCGGTTGCGGCAGACGGTGCGCTCACGGTTGAGGGCACGGTTACGGTCGGCATTCTCTATATGGACCGCGAACGCCAATGGGGATACACCGAGCGCAATTTCGATTACACCTACAAGCGCGCCACAACGGCAAGCGGTGAAAATTTGCAATGCACACCGCACATTACGGTTTGCGGCGTCGGCTTTGTCTTAAACGGGGAAAGCACCTTAGAGGTGCGTGTGGAATTAGACATCAACGCGTTTGTTTTCTCCGTGCAGACGCAAAACATTACCGCCGATATCACTTTGGACACGGAAAATCAAAAACGCCAAACCCAAGCGGCGCTGACGATTTACTTTGCGCAGGCGGGTGAAAGCGTTTGGGATATTGCCTGCCGCTACAACACGACCGCGGACGCCGTTTTAACGCAAAATGCATTAAGCGGCGACACCCTGACGGAAAACCGCAAGTTGTTAATTCCGAGAGTTTGAGGAGGAACGGTAAATGGAAAATCGAAGCATTTACAAAGACATTGCCGCCCGCACAAACGGCGATATTTATGTCGGTGTGGTCGGCCCCGTGCGCACGGGGAAATCCACCTTTATCAAACGGTTTATGGATACGCTCGTGTTGCCGCATATTTCGGACGAAGCCATGCACACACGCGC
>CAMGGF010000030.1 GCA_946055445.1 uncultured Ruminococcus sp.
ACTCCTGTTCGAGTTCTTTTAAGCCTTCAGCGGTTAACAAGGTTTCCTGTAACATTCTGTATGTGCTCCTTTCGGTTTTTACATTTACACGGATAAATATTATAAGATACTTGGGGTGCAATGTCAAGATATTCCGCAGTTTTTATGGGGATTTTACCGGCACAAATTTTGTATACTGCAAATCGCGCAAATCAAGCACATTACAGCACTCATACAATGCCGACGCATACAAAAATCGGTCAGTGTCCGCCGGGCGGCGCGTTTCGTATTCTGCGGGTAGTTCTATCCCCTCGCCTGCCAAAACGGCTTTGCCGCCGCACAGTACCGTCATCGTACCGAGTTTGCCGTCAGCAGTCTTTAAGTAAGGCGAAAGCAAAACGGTACATGCATTTAACACACTCGGGGTATCGCATACCACTGCGGAAAGCCCGACAGAGGACAGAATTTCATTTTGCACACCCGTATACTGTAACGGATTTTTGCAATATATGCTTACGGACTTTGCGAATGGAACAAATCTATGCACGGCTGTTTGGAACTGCGCGTCAGGGTCGAAAATACCGATTTCGGTATTACCAAACCGGTCGCGGTGTGCTTGTAAAAAAGTGCAGGCGGTATTGACAAACAGCAGTGTCGGAAATATACGAGGCACAAACAGTTGTAACGGCGCTGATAAAGGCGGTCGATATGCGCCGCAAAAAACAATGCGTTGTGCCGCCGCGCCGACCGCACGCGGCAAAAATGACAAGTCGGCGACGCCGAATTTGTCGGCACTTGTTGTCACCTTATAAAAAAATGCGCCGCCGCGCACTGCAATTTTTTCTACGCACGGCTGCGGCGGTTTTGCAAAGAAACGGCGCAAAAAGGGCGGCGGAGCATACGGTTTAATTTCCAAAACGGTAAACAAAAAAATCACCTCACATACCACTTGTATGCAAGGCGATTGCTTTTTCTGCCACTTATTCTCCGCTTGTTTCTCCGGTCAGCAGTACATATGCCTTTTGATACTGGTCATCATCAGACAGCGCAAGCAAAGGTAATTTGGTACGCTTTTCTCCGTTTAAAGACACTTCCGTATCCGGTGTTAAGCCGACTTTGTGATACGATTCACTGATATACGGCCGCACAACCGCCGTAGTTAAAAGAATCGCCCCGCCGTCACTCAATGCAAACGCTTCCTGCATTGTGCCGTTCCCCGCCGTTTTTTCACCGACCAACTGTGCCTTGCCGTAATCACGCAAGTCACAGGCAAACAATTCCGCAGGCCCTGCCGTATCGGAATTGATCAGGACAATCATCGGCATAGAAATGCTCTCTGCTTCGGCGGTGAAGGTTTTACGCACAGACCCGTCTTTTGCCACAGCCGTTGCCAACGCGCCGCTGCCCTCGCTTGCCACAGGCACCAAAACATCCAGCGCGCTTGCCGCGTGTGTCACCAAACCGTTTGCCGTACCGCGTAAATCAAAAATCAAACCTGTCGCGCCTTGTTTTACAAGCGAGTCAACCGCTGTTTTCAGTTGCGATGCGGTTGTCGCATAAAAATCGGTAATTTTCAGGTATCCTACACTGCCGTTTAAACCGTAATAGACACTTTGCGCAGAATAGCCTTTCACGACGCTGACGGTTTTGCTCTCGTCTCCGCGCACATAGGTTACGGTCACCGTAGAAAGACGGTCACCCGTCAATTTTTTCAACAATTCCGTGTAGTTATATACCGAAACGGATTCTTCATCAATATGCGTGATTTTGTCGCCCTTTTGCAAACCGCTGATTGCCGCAGGAGAATTTTCGGAAACCTCGGCAACATAAATGGACATATCGGTGGGATTGTAAAATGCAATCACGCCGATTCCGATTTTTTTACCGTCCATTTCGTCCTTGTAGACGCTGTATTCCGCGGCGGTCAAATAGCGACTGTATTTGTCGCCCAAGCCCTCGGCATAACCGCCGGAAAGTTCGGCGTTCAACAGGCTGTCATTGATTTCGCCGTAATAATTGTTGCGGACAATATCGTCCAGTTCCGAAACGGCGGAATACAGTTTTGAACGGCTGGGCAAATCTTTAATAATGGAGTTATAGGTGCGCATCGTCAAAGACATTGTAATTGCGACAGTTGCCGCAACCGAAATAAAAATCAACGCGAGCGCAAGCCCCAAAGAAATCTTTTTGTTCATAGGTTACAGTACCTTTCCATTTCGGTTTTTACGGCAGCCACGGCGCGGGATTGACGCGCGTGCCGTTTACCCAAACTTCGAAATGCAAATGCGCGCCCGCATGCGGGTTAGAAGCCGTTGGTTTGGGGCGGACATTGCCGGTGTTACCGACATAGGCAATCACTTGCCCCTGTTTTACGGTTTGCCCTTTTGAAACCAACATTTTACTGCAATGCGCATAGCGTGTATACACACCGTTACCGTGGTTAATGTAGACGTTATAACCCCAACTTGAATGCATTTCCGCCGAATACACAACGCCGTCAGCCGCCGCGCGAATTTCTTTACCGTAAGTGTTCCCGGTGGCGCCTGCCGTGGTAAAGTCAATACCCTTGTGCCCCGGGTAACCGTACCAGCCCGCCGAAATCACCACATTCGGATATTGCAAAGGACGAATCATACCTTTGGAAGAAACGGGATAATCGGACGGCCCGCTGTTGCTGATAGAGCCGCTACCGTTTTCCATTCCCGCGGACTGTTTGCGGTCATATTCCTCTTTTTCGCGTTCAATCCGCGCAATTTCGTTTTTATACTCTGCGCTGTTTTCATCCAACTGATAAATATAGTTGTTTAGATTTTTCACCTTTTGTTCCAAAGAAGATTGTTTGGAGGCAATCGTATTCAGCGCCGCTTTTTGTTCCGCACGGTCAGCGGCAACCGAATCGCGTTCACTTTGCACGGCGGCCTGTTTTTCCGCAACCGCTTGTTTGTCGGCGTCCAATTTTTCTTTTGTTGCGTTCAAATCGTCAATATCCGCCTGCAAATCGGCAACCAACGCCGTGTCGTGATCGGAAATGCGCTTAATCAATTCCAAACGGGTTAAAAAAGTTTCAAAATCTTTTGCACTCAAAAGAATTTCCAGCGTGGAGGTTTCCCCCGCCATATATGCGGCGCGCAAGCGCTCGCTCAACACATCATATGTAGCGCTGATTTCTTGCTCTAACTCGGCTTGTTTTGCCTCTGCCGCATCAATTTCCGCCTGCAAACTGTCCGCTTCTCTTTGATACTGCGCAATCAATGCATCTTTTTCTGCAATTTGCGAATTGAGTTGCGTAATTTTATCGTTATATACATCCATTTGCTCTTGCAAAAGGCTGATTTGCTCTTTGAGTTCCGACACGCTTTGCTCAGAGGCCTCTTTTTTGCTGTTCGCCGCCTCGATTTTTTCCTCTAACGCATCAATTTCCGCTTGAAAATCACGCTCGGCGCTGGCCGGGAATGAAACGGTGGAAATACAAACAGCGCATATCACAAAAACGCTGACAGCGCGCTGTAAAAACCGTTTACTCATTGCTGACCACACTCCCTTGTTCTTTCAAATATTTGCTCATCGAAATCATACTGCCGATGCCGCCCGTAAAGACGCCGATACCCAAAAACACGCCCAAAATTTGCAAGGCATACTGTGTGAACGGCACCATATCGAACGCGAAACTCCGCAATAAATCGGAGAAAGACACCACAGCCAATTCATAAAGCCCCCACAGAACGCCGAGGGAGATCACCCCGGCTATAATACCGATAAGTACACCCTCCACCAAAAACGGCCAACGAATAAACCAATTTGTCGCACCGACGGCTTTCATAATGTTAATCTCGAGTTTACGGCTGAACATCGTTATGCGAATTGTATTGGCAATAATAAACAGTGCGACCAAAAACAGCATTGCCACAAGACCGATGCTGACAAAAGTCACCGCCCGACGCACGGACAGCAGTTTGCTTGCTAAATCACTGTTTTCGCGCACGGAACTGACATGCGGTAATGCTTTAATCTGTGCAACCGTTGCCGAAAACTGTTCCAAATCTTTTACAGTCACTTTGTAAGCATCCGGCAAAGGACTTTCCGCAAAGCCTTCATACACGGCGCTGTCGCCACCCATCGACTCAATCTGCTTACGAAATGCATCGTCTTTCGGAATGAACTCACAGGTTTCGATGTTTTCGAGTTTTTGCAGTTCCACCCCAACGCTTGTGACGGTGAGGTCATCGCTTTCCATCTCCATATACACCATAACGACATTTTGCGATTCTACTTTGTCAAGCAAAACATCTATGTTGAAAAACGCCATTGCACCGACACCGATAATAACAAGGCAGGCAAGCAATACCGTGACCGATGCCAAAGTCATTAAGCGGTTTACCCAAATGTTTCGAAATCCCTCACGGGTTAAATATTTTAAACTCGACCCTTTCATTGTGCATCACCTCCGTTGTCGCTTTCGGAAAGATACACGGAATAGTCAATGTCATCCTCTGCAATATCCGAATCGTCCAAACCGTAATTCTGCATAAAATCTTCTAATTCCATATCCTCATTTGGCTGAAAATAGAACGATGTTTTGCGGCTCTGTGCTACATATTCGTCGGAAAGCACCGCCGCTTTCGCCGGTGAAACGGCAGGTGCCGACACTGCGGTAGTAGTTTCAGATGCCGCGCTTTGTTCACCGGGCTCGACAGGTGCCGCCTGTGTCGGATAGTTTTTCTCGATTACGGTATAATCATCAGGCAGTTTGTCCGTATCGTTGGTATCGGAAACCACACAGCCCTCTTCAATCGTAATTACGCGGTGGTGGAAATGGCGCACCAAGTTATGCTCGTGCGTGACCATCACCACGGTGGTACCGTTTGCGTTGATATGGTTTAACAAATCCACAATTTCATAAGACATTTCGGGGTCGATATTCCCCGTCGGCTCATCGGCGATTAAGATGCCCGCGTTGTTGACAAGCGCACGCGCGAGTGCGACGCGCTGCTGCTCCCCGCCCGAAAGTTGTGTCGGCAGTTGGCGCGCTTTGGAAGTCAACCCCACCAAACTCAAAATATAGGGCACGCGTTTGCGGATTTCTTTTTCCTTGGCACCAATAACACGCATGGCAAACGCGACATTATCAAACACTGACATTGTCGGAATCAAACGGAAATCCTGAAATACGATGCCCATTGTGCGTCGCAACATCGGAATTTCCTTTTTCTTCATTGTATTCAAATTGAAACCGTTAATCTGCACCGTGCCGCTGTTGGCAACCTGCTCGCGCATAATCAGTTTCAAAAATGTACTTTTGCCCGCACCCGAAGAACCGACGATGAAAACAAATTCGCCGTCTTCAATGCGTATGCTGACGTTGCGAAGTGCTTCGGTGCCGTTGTCATATGTCTTGGAAACATTTTTAAATTCAATCACGATTGCTACCTTCCCTTGCCCATAGATACATCACACGAATCTATCAAAAAGAACGCTGTTTCATAAAAATCGGCGGTAAAACTTCGCGCACACGAAATTCTACCGCCTAACATTATAGCATAAATTTGTCGATTTTGTAACCGTTTTGTAAGTGTTTTCAAGAATTCTGTACTTTTCACAAAAAGAAGCGTAGCATCTGTGCAATTTACACAGAAAAAACGCAATATTTTGTGAACAAATTGCAAACACACGGCATAAATTGTATAGTTTAATACTTCACAGGGTTGGAGTCCAAGTACTTTTTAACCATCAGCGCCACTTTAAACACAATGGCATCATCAAACTCGCGCAAATCCAAGCCCGTGAGTTTTTTGATTTTTTCCAATCTGTAAACCAGCGTATTTCTGTGGACAAACAGTTTTCGAGAGGTTTCGGAAACATTCAGGTTATTTTCAAAGAATTTTTGAATGGTAAAGAGCGTTTCCTGGTCCAAAGACTCAATGGAGCCGCGCTTAAAAACTTCTTTTAAGAACATTTCGCAAAGCGTAGTGGGCAACTGATAAATCAAACGCGCAATGCCGAGGTTATCATAACTGACAATGGTTTTTTCGGTGTCAAACACTTTGCCCACTTCCAAAGCCACCTGCGCTTCACGGAAAGAACGCGCCAAATCTTTAATGCCTTCCACCGTGGTGCCGATGCCGACCAATACGTGAGAATAAAACTCCGCGCCGAGGCTGTCGGAAATAGAACGCGCCAGTTTTTCCAAATCTTTGGTTTCGATATTGGGTTTCACTTCTTTAATCAGCGCGATATCGGTTTCGTTCAAATTGATAACGAAATCCTTATTTTTGTCAGGGAACAGATTTTGAATAACATCAAACACGGACACATTCACATTTTCCGTAATGCGAATCAAAACAACTACGCGGGTAACATCGTTGTTAAAACGAAGTTCGCGCGCTTTTAAATAAATATCACCGGGCAAAATATTGTCCAGAATAATATTTTTAATGAAATTGCCGCGGTCATATTTTTCATCGTAATACTGTTTAATTCCGGAGAGAGAAACTGCCATAACCGCCGAATATTTTAAAGCGAGGTCATCGTCCCCTTCCACAAAAACTGCGTATTCGGGGTGCATATGCGAGCCGAAGGCTTTATAGGCAAAACCGTTTACCGTTAAAGGCTCTGTACTTTGGAATGCCGCGTTGACTTCCGGCGAAAGCACCTCGCCGATTCTGCCGAGTTCACTGCAGGAAATGATGGTGCCGGTTTCGTCAATTACGCCGATGGTTCTGTCCACCGCATCTGTCATTTGATGAACGATTGCCTGAAAAAGTCTGTTGGACATAGGTTCATCCCTCCAATAGTGTTTTTATACAATATGACAATTCATTTACTATGTATTTTACACAATGTTTTTGATTTTTGCAAGGGATTTTTTTGATGTTTTCAAAATTTTGTTTGCATTTTGCCTAAAAAAACAAATCTTTTTTGGGCATTCGGTAGATTTCATCGGGATTTTTCGTTGAATTTTTCCCGAATAAATTTCGGCAAAATGACGGAACACGCCCTATTCGGCATTGCAAACGGAGCATTTGCTGTATCCTTCCGAAAGCAGTTGTTCCAAAGTTTTATCCGTCACCACCTGTTTGTTGGTTTCCTGCATGGTTTCGGCATAACGGCAGGACGGGGAATGAATTTTCTTAGAATTGGTGTTCAAAACGTACTTATTGTCGCTTTGGGGCGCATTTTCGGTTTGCGGCGTGGATGCGGTTTCATCCGATACAACATTCTGCGCGGATTGCGCGGCGTCCTCATACCAAAGCACCGTCGGCGGCACAGCGGTAGCGGTACGAAGCATTTCCTTAGTCGTACGGTACATTCGAAAGGCATAAAACAACACACAAACGCACAACACAAGGCAAATGCCGCAAACCGCTGTTTCTGCGGTTTGGATGCGTGCGGCGCGGCGGGTTGACGATACTGTTTTCTCGTTCTGCTTCATTTGGCGCACCCCTTACAATGCCCGCAAAGCGAATACCCGTTTGCCTCATAAGCAGACAGTTCGGCACTTTGTATTTCGGTACGGTTCTCCGGTTTCATATTTTGGGCATATGCACAATCAGGACTGTGTATTTTCTTTGTATTGGTATTTACCACTAAAATCGCGCTGATTTCGGTGTACTTTTCTGTGGTCGGTGCCGCGGTGGTTGTTGCAGTATTCACCTGTTTTACCGCCGTTTGCTTTTCGGTAACCGTTTCGGTATTTTGTATTTGTTGTATACTCGGCGCCGTGCTTTCCGAAACTGCGGTTGTTGTTGCGCCCGCAGTTATATACATTTGTGACGGCAATACGGATAGTGCCGCCAATTCACACTGCATTTTTTCGGTTTTCACCATCAGAAAAAGAGATGCCGTTAACAGAAGAATGCACAAAACAGCAAGCACGGCAATTGTGCGGTTCTCATGCGTCTTTTTCGGCATAAATGCCACACCCTTCGACAGAAGATGACAATATCATACACGATTTCAGCGCATTTGTCACTCAAATTTCTATAATCGTTCGTTTATTGCATCGCATCTAAGTGCAGAACTGCGGCGTGGGCCGTGTTCGCTTCTGTTTCGCTGTGCGTTACGAACAAAATCGGGCGTTTTTCGGATTCTTGCAACAACAAGCCAATCATTTCCGCGCACAATGATGCGTCTAACCCTTTAAACGGTTCGTCCAAAAACAGTACGGGGCTTTGGTGTGCAAGCGCGCGTGCAAATGCCACCCGCCGTTGCATACCGCCCGAAAGCGCGGCAGGCTTTTCGTGCAATTCTTTTGCAAGACCGACTTTTTGCAAAACGGCCTTTGCGGTTTGCGTATTGCTGACCAACGCAACATTTTCAAGTGCGGTTGCCCACGGCAAAAGGCGGTTTTCCTGAAATAAAAAAGTAAACTGCTTCGGCACGCCCGAAATCACGCCGCTGTCAGGCTGTTCGAGCCCGCACAGCAAGCGTAGGAGCGTTGTTTTGCCACAGCCCGAAGCACCCATTATCGCGGTGATACCCTCTAACTGAAATGCATAGGAAAAATTGGAAAAAACCTGTTTTTCCCCAAACGATTTGGACACTTGTTCCAGTACAATATTCATTTTGCCGTGCCCCCTTTCGCAGTTCCGCTGATTTTCCCGATGCAGTACACAATCAGTTTTTCAAACAACATACTCAAAAGCACGACAACCACAGTCCACGAGAACAAGTCGGCCGTTTCCAAATAAACTTTGGCGTTATATAACTGCGCGCCGATGGAATTACGCGGCGTACTGATGACTTCGGCGGCAATGCCCGCTTTCCACGCAAAACCGATTGCCGTTGTCAAAGCAGTCAGCAAAGACGGCATCACGCTCGGAAGATAAATATTGCGCACAATTTGCCGACGGGTAAGTCCGTAAGCACGCGCCATTTCCAAAAGATTGCGGTCTGTTTCGCGAATACCGCCGGAAAGATTTGCCCACACCATCGGCGTAACCATTAAGAACGAAATGAATATCGGCACGGCGGTTTTCTGCATCCACACAAGCGCCAAAATAATGAAAGACACCACGGGGGTACTTTTAATGACGGTCAGCATCGGGCGAAAAATCGTATACAGCCAATCCGAAAGCGATGTGAGCACGGCAAGCACGGTGCCTGCGAATATGCCGAGCAAATATCCTGCGGTAATCCCTAAAAGCGATGCACCGGTTTTTTGCCAAAAATCCGCCGTCTGCAATAGTTCAAAAAGGCGTTTTGCAACTGCCAAGGGAGATGCGAACAACACATCTTTGCCGATAAGCAAATACACAATTTGCCATAAACACAGCCACACGGATACCGAAACCAGTATCCGTGCCGCTTTTTTATATTGTATTTTCTTTGTTTTCTTAAATACCATACCAGAAATCATCTGCGGGCAATTTGCCGCCAATCGCTTTCGGATTCGCCGCAAGCAAAACATTGAAGTTTTCCGTTGCCACTTTTTGCATATCCGCACCCGTTACACAGGTGATGCTGCAACGCGGAATCGCCTGTTTTGCCACAGCCGCTTTCGGAATAATGCCGTAGGTTTCGCAAAGTGCCGCCGTATCATCCAAATTGGTTGCGGTATACTCCACGGACGCTTTGTATTCGGTTAAGAATGCGTCGATTGCCGCTTTATTTTGCGCAACAATTTCTTTATTGGCAACAATGCAACCCATTGCCAAAGAAACGCCCGACGCTGTTTCAAATGCCGCGGAAACATCCAGAACATTTTTCAGCGCTTTGTTTTGCAGAAGTGACGCTGTCACATTCGGCTCGGGAAGCATATAAACAGTTTGGTCATCTGCGCTCGCCGCCGCGGCAAGGGTTGCCACTTCGGCGTGTTCGGATTTGAATTCCACGGTGACTTTATCGGTAAGTCCGTTTTTCTCGAGCAAATAATTAAGGACATATTCGGGTGTTGCCCCCTGCCCTGCGGTCACAACGGTTTTGCCTGCCAATGCGGAGATGTCCGCAACATCCTGCGTGGACAGCATATACAGCGTACCGAGCGTGTTAATCGCCAACATCTGCACATTGCCGTTCAATTTGTTATACAGTACCGACGCCATGTTCAGCGGAACGGCCGCAACATCAAAACTGCCTTCCACAACGCCGTTCAAAACCTCAGTCGGGTCCGCGCAAAGCGTCACGGTATAATCGTTTGCGGTTTTGCCCGCATCATCGTCCGACCAAAGTTTTGCCGTACCAATGCCCGTCGGGCCTTTTAAGGTTGCCAAACGCACAACCGCTTTGGTATCGGCATTGGTATCCGTTTTTGCGCCGCACGCGGCGAGCGACAGCACCATCAGTACTGCCAATACAAGTGAGAT